>JANNUK010000022.1:0-3330 GCA_031395155.1 Chloroflexota bacterium
CGATCGGCCCGCCTCGGATTACGGTCCGGTAGATCCCGCGTGGTGAGTCCCCTTCGACGCCGATCATGACGATCCACCATTCGGGCGCGGCGTCAAAGGCAGGTCGCCGCCCGGCATCGATGTCGCCAAGATCCAGGCGCAGATCGATCCCGCCATCGGTGTCGAGCAGACCGTACGAATGACACGATGGGGAGAGGTTCAGGGTCCCGGCATCGGTCAGGCCATCCTGTGTCTCTGTCGGGGCGGTCGGACAGAGCACGAAGATCGTCTTCCTGGCGGACCAAGATTGCGACTGTGCCGTCAGAGCTCCCGACTCGCGACCAACGACCAGCTGGGTGGCGCCGAGATCGTCGGCGGCCTCGAACTGGGCGCAACTCGCGAACGCGACGGCGAACGCGACGAGTGCCGCCGAACGGACGGAGACCGATCGCTTCATGCGGCGTGAGAACCAGCGGGAGTCGCCTGGCCACCGAACGCATCAACCAGGCCCTTGGCAAGGGTCCGTGGATCGTAACCGAGCTCGCGACGTGCCTTGTCCGACGAAACCCAATACGTCACCGTCCCCGCGGCGATGAGCTCGTGTAGATTCCCCGGTAGATCCAGGCCACGGGTCACCACGTCCGGCAGCGTCGCGCCAAGCCGAAGCAGCCACGTCGGAATGGTGACGCGCGGTGGTCGATGGCCTCCGGCTTCCGCAGCAATCTCGATCGCCTCGCGCAACCGGAGGCACTCTCCGCCGAGGACATAGGACTCGCCGATCCGGCCTCGAGCGAGGGCGTCGACGATCCCGCGAGCCACGTCATCGACATGCACCGCCGACATCCCAACCTGGCCCAGCGCGACGTATCGCAACCGACCGTGAAACGCGAGGTCGAGTTGCTCGCCGAGAGAGCTGTGATCGGCAGAGCCGTAGACGGTCCCGGGCTGGCAGATGACGATCGGAGCGCCGGCCGCCGTCCGCGATTCCGCAGCCTGCTGGGCCCGAACCTTGGTCTCGTCGTACCAGCTGAGATACGGCCTTCCGGGATCCCGGGTTGCGGTCTCGTCCAGGATCCGCCCACCGGTGTCGCCGTAGGTGTTCACGGTCGACACGTGGACAATGCGTCCGACGCCGGCCTGGATCGCCGCGTCGAGCACCCGCTCGGTGGCCCCGACGTTGGCATCCTCCATCGCCGCCCGCTCTTCGGGTCGGATGCCCACCCGGTACGATCCGGCGAGATGGATGACTCCATCCGCTCCGGCCATCAGGGCTGTCAGGTTCGCCACGTCCGACAGGTCGCTGGCGACGAACTGGGTCCCCGGCGGGAGCAGTCCCCGCGCCCGTTCCGGGTCGCGCACGAGAGCCATTACCCGGTGCTCGAGCTCGAGCAGGCGACGCACCGTGGCGCGTCCGATGAAGCCCGCGGCACCGGTCACGACGACCTTCATCGGGAGCACTCCGTCTCGGCGACCCCCCGGAGGGAGCAGGTCAGGATCGTGGCCTCGCTAGAAGATCGCGGTGTCCGGCCCGATCGCCTCGAGCCAGGCCTTGATATCGGCCACGAACCGCCCGACCTGGGCGCCGTCGGTGGCCCTGTGATCGAAGGCGGCCGGCAGGTTCATGATCGACCGAACGGCGATCGTGTCGCCGTCGGGCGTCTCGCGGACGACCGGTCGCTTGACGATCGCCTCGAGGTTGACGATGACGACCTGCGGTGAGTTCACGATCGACTGGCTGGCGATGGAGCCGAACCAGCCGGTGTTGTTCACGGTGATCGTCCCGCCGTTGAGATCGTCGAGGCGGAGTTTGTTCGAGCGGGCCCGATTCGCGAGGTCGATGACGGCGTGGTTCAGGCCGTTGATCGAGAGTGTGTCCGCATCCTGGATCACCGGGGTGATGAGCCCGTCCTCGATGGCGACCGCGACCGCGACGCCGATCCGCCGCTTGACGAGGAGTCCGTCCTCGGTCCAGTGCGCGTTGAGCCGCGGATGCTTGCGCAGCGCCTCGACGACGGCCTTGATCACGAACGGCACGTAGCTGAGGGAGATGCCTTCGCGTGCCTGATACGCGGCCTTGTTCGCGCTGCGCAGCCGGACGAGACCGGTGACGTCGACCTCGACCATCGTGTACGCGTGCGGGACGGTGGTCTTGGATCGAAGCATCGCCGTGGCGACACCCTTGCGCATCTGGGTCCAGGGGATGAGCTGTTCGTCCCGTCCGGCATCGAAGGTGACGTCGGCGGCGCCGGAAGGCGGTGGGGCCGACGAGGCCCGGGCGGCGGTGGCGGGACCCGACGGGGCCGGGACGGCGGCGGCGGCCGTCGCGGCCGATGACGCGGGCGCGGCGACCGGCTGCCCGGTGCGCTGGGCCTCGACGAACGCGATCACGTCGTCGCGAGTGATCCGGCCGGCGTGGCCGGTCCCGACGATCTGGGCAGGGCTCAGGTCGTGTTCTCTCAGGAGGCGCCGGACGGCCGGGGTCATGCGCGCGTCGGGATCGCCATCGGCTGCTGCAGGTCGGACGCTCGGCGGTGCACTGGCCATCTCCGCGGTGCCATTCGCGGATCCGTTGCCGCCCGCCGATGCGGAGACCGCAACCGGAGCGGGGGCAGTCGTCACGACTGGTTCGGCGCTGGGCGCGGCTTCGGCGGGCGCGGCTTCAGTCTGCGCTGGGACGTCGGCCGGCGCCTCGGCAGCGGAGCCCTCGCCGGCGGCTTCGATGATCGCAATCTCAGCGTTGTTCGGGACCGTGGAACCCTCCTCCGCAAGGATCTGGGTCAACGTGCCTTCAAACGGGGATGGGACCTCGGCGTTGACCTTGTCCGTGATGACCTCCAGCAGCGGCTCGTACTTGGCAACGTGGTCGCCGGGCTGCTTGAGCCACTTGCCGATTGTCCCCTCGGCCACGCTCTCGCCGAGCTGGGGCATCGTCACCTTGGCCACTGGTCAATCCTCCGGGTCGCTGGGCGGCGGTCGTCGGCCGTCGTGGTTCGGGACAGTGTCGCGCATTCGCGGGCGCTGCGCCCATTGCGACTCGGTGTCGGCTCGCGGGCAGCAGGCAAACTGACCAATGACACCCCCCGTAGCCTTATGCGCGGTCCGCGGACTCGCCGGTCGGTGGATCGTGCGTGACCCGAAAAGCGATGCCTGCCATACGCTCGCCGGACTGCACTTCGGTCAGGAACGGGGCCCCTGCTCAGAGCCCAATGCTACGGGGAGTAGCGTTTGGCTGGAAGCCGGGCTGGCATCACACGGCGCGGCTGGCATCACACGGCGAGGCGGCGCCGCGGGATCGACTCGTCAGTACGCGGCGAGGCGGCGGATGCCGTCGGCGATCTTCTCCGGGCTGAC
>JANNUK010000024.1:0-3426 GCA_031395155.1 Chloroflexota bacterium
TGTCGCTGGTCCTCCGACCAGCGGCGGCGCGTCATCCCGATCGAGGGGTCGTGTGCCGTGGCCTGCCCACTGCGCCCGATGGCCGGGCTGTGCGTGGCACGCTCGGATGGACCCCCGTGATCGTGATGGTGTCCTGTTGCCACGGCGTGGCTGTGTGCCGTGCGGTGGGCTTCACTGGCCGCGTCCGCGGCTGCCGTGGTCGACGTGATGTCGGTGATCGCGGCGATGTGGTCCCAGTCGAGCCCATGGCGCAACCCGAGGGCGAGCGCCCCGGCAATCAGCCCGACATCACCGAGGCCGGCAACCGCGGCGGCGAGGATCCCGTGGAACTCCGGAAAGGTGGGCACTGTCAAGCCCACTCTAATGCAACGTGTTGCAACAGGAGCACGAGCAGCGGCAGCAGCGAGCGCTGGCCCGTCGGGAGCGGCTGCTCGATCGCCTTGCGCGCGCCAGGACCGGCAGGCGTTCCTGGAGCGCCTGCTCGAACTCGACTGAGCCGGGGCGTCGTCAGGTTCGCGGTGCGCCGATGAGGTCACCGGCCGCGACCTCATGCGGCAGCCAGAACCAGCGCAGCGCCTCGAAGTCCGGGCCCATGTCGGCCCCGGGCATGACGCTCGCAGCGCGCGCCTTCGCCGGGCCGCCGTCCACCGCGAAACGTCCCGTGGCCTCCTCCAGGTAGGCCGTGAAACGGCTTTCGGGTTCGGTCCGTCGGCGGTCCGGGCCGACCATCCGCCCGCCTTCGTAACGCACGTCCGCCAGGCTCATGGGCGGGTCGCCAGCGCCTGCGGCGTGTGACCACAGCCCGCTCGCCCCATCGAAGTCGTACTCGGGCAGGAGCCGCCAGCCGTCGGAGGCGACGAGATCCACCGCCGCCAGGATGAACTCGAAAACGGCCTCCGAGATGAAATAGTTGAAGTTGACGCGCACCCAGCCGGGCTTGATCCCCTCGCAGCCTCGAGCGATCGCGCGCTCGAACTCGTGCGAGGTCTCGAGATCGATCCCGAGCAGGCGATGGCCGTACGGCCCGGCGCACGAACAACCGCCCCGTGACTGGATCCCGAACAAGTCGTTGAGCAACGCCACGACGTAGTTGTGGTGGAGGTAGCGGCCGGCGTGGCGCACGACGAACGACACGATCGACAGGCGGGGCAGCTCGTGGCTGCCGAGGATCTCGATGTCGGGGTTGCGCTCCCAGCGCTCGAGGGCGCGGTGGATGAACGACTCCTCGCGCTCCCGGATCGCGTCCACGCCCACGGATTCCTTCAGTTGGAACACGAGGCCGGCCCGAATGCTCTCGACGATCGCCGGCGTGCCGCCCTCCTCGCGATGCTCGATGTCGTCGAGGTAGCGATGCTCGGTCGGGTTGACGTAAGCGACCGTGCCGCCCCCAGGCACGCTCGGGACGCGGTTCCGGAACAGTTCGCGCCGCGCCACGAGAACGCCGGGCGTGCCCGGGCCGCCGATAAACTTGTGGGGCGAGATGAAGATCCCGTCCTTGTAGGCAAGGTCGTCATCTGGCTCGCCGTGGCGCGGCGACATCTCGATGTCGACGTACGGCGCGGCCGCGGCGACGTCCCAGAATGACAGCGCGCCATGGCGGTGCAGCAGGACGGAGATGGCCCGAACGTCGCTGATGATGCCGGTCACGTTCGACGCGGCGGAAAAGCTGCCGATCTTCATCGGGCGGTCGGCATGGGCGTCGAGCTGGCGCTCCAGCTCGGCCAGGTCAATCCGGCCGTCGGGGTCCTCCGGGATCGTCACCAGGTCGGCGATCGACTCGCGCCAGGGCAACTCGTTCGAATGATGTTCGTACGGGCCGATGAAGACGACCGGCCGCTCCGCGGCCGGGATCGCGTCGCGCAGGCTGTACCGATCGTCGAGGTCGGCGGGAAGCCGGATGTTCAGGCAGTCGATGAGCTTCGCGATCGCCCCGGTCGAACCGGACCCGGCGAAGATGACCGCGTGGTCGTCCTTCGTGGCCCCGACCGCGTCGCGGATGATCCGCCGTGCGTCCTCCCGGAACCGCGTCGTCTGTCGACCGGTGCCCGAGGACTCCGTGTGCGTGTTCGCGTAGAGCGGCAGAACGGTCGAGCGGATGAAGTCCTCGATGAAGGTCAGGGATCGACCCGAGGCCGTGTAGTCGGCATACGTGACGCGGCGGAGGCCGTACGGCCCCATCACCGCCTCGTCGTCGCCGATGACGGAGGCGCGGATGGTCTCGATCAGGGTTGGGTCGCCGGACACGCCCCGCATCCTACGCCCCGTAGCGGATGTTTCGCCACGGGCTCTGGAGTATGGTCAGATTGTGGCCATGGCCTCCCACGGCAGCGGACCCGCGGGAGCGACGGGCACTCATGCCGCACGATGCCGCTCGCAGCGCTTCAGTGGGCGCGAATCTCGAGTTGATCGCTGCCGGCATTCGTCGGGGAAGGAGGGTCTAGATGAGCCGGCCGGCGACCGAGGCGGACATCCTCGCAGTGACCGAGGTCGTACGCCTCTACTACGACGGGATGATGGCGGGCGACGAAGGGATGCTCGGTCGCGCGTTCCATCCGCGCGCCTGCATCGTCGGCAACGAACGCGGCGAGTTGTACTGGGCGACCCTCGACGAGTTCATTGCCGAATGCAAGCAAGCGGTCGCGCAGGCGGGGCCCCACGAATGGCGCATCGATAGCGTCTCGTTCGTGGGCGACACCGCCCGGGTCACGCTTGGTGGCCAGTACGTCGGCGTGTGGTACAGCGACGATCTGTCGATGGTCCTGGTCGATGACGCATGGCGCATCGTCCACAAGACGTTCTACCCACATCCCGCCAGGTGATGTCAACGATCACGGTACGGTGCAGCCGCCGGAACCTTCGTCCGACTTGCCCTCGGCAATCTCGGCCAGTCGCGGGTCGGGACCGGGCCCGCCGTCACTGACGCCGCCGTCGGAGCCGTCATGCGGGCATGCGCTCGCCGGCTTCGATCCGCACGGGCAGGCGATTCTCGGCGGGCGGCAGCGGGCACGAGTACTGCTCGTTGTACGCGCAATACGGGTGGTAGGCGAGGTTGAAGTCCAGGATCACCCTGCCGTCATCCTCGACTTCGAGGTCCAGGTAGCGCGCCGCACCGTAGGTCTCTGTGCCGCTCGTCGCGTCCTGGAACGGCACGAACAGTGAACCCTCGGCGGACCCGTCGAATCGGTACGCGTGGAGCCGTAGCGCCTGGCCGTCGATCTCGAACGGAAGCGTCGCGACCCGGAAGGCCGTGCGGACTCGACCGTCCGATGTCGTCATCTCGAACTCGACGGGCTCGATGCCCTCGTACGGCGACACCTTCTCGACCTCGAACTGGTAGGCCGGGTCCGGCGGGAAATAGGTAAGACCGTCGAACGACGGCTGAGCGTCACTCGTCGCCGGTGATGCCACCGGGTCATGAGCGTGATG
>JANNUK010000031.1:0-2720 GCA_031395155.1 Chloroflexota bacterium
GTCCCTTCCCGGGGAGCCGTACGGCCCAATCGTCGCCGGGTTCCAGCCGGCCCTCGGCGCGCTCGACGATGCTGCCCTCACCCAGGTGATCGGACCAGTTGCCGAGCCCATGGCGCGACTGCTCCCCGACCTCGAACCGCGGCTGGCTCGCGCGGGAATCCTGACCGCCCGCCCGTGGATCGTGGATCCAGAGCGGCGCCAGGCCCGGCTACTTGAGGCACTTCTCGGGTGCCTCGAGCGACTTGGCGAGCGTGCGCCGGTGCTCCTGATCCTCGAGGACCTCCACGCAGCCGACTTTGGGACACGTGCACTGGCGACGTTCCTCGCCCGGATCACCCGTCCGGGGCGATTGGCCATGATTGCCACCTATCAGCCCGATGAGGTGACGCGCGATCACCCGCTCCGTTCGGACCTGCAGGCCATGGCCGAGGCCAATGAGCCGCCCGCAACCATCGCGCTGGATCCGCTGGGTCGCGATGCGCTCGCCGCCCTGATCGAGGGCATCCAAGAGCGTCGCCCGTCCGCGTCCGAGCTCCTGCTGGTCACGGAGCGGTCCCGAGGCAACCCGCTCGTCGCAGAGGAAATCGTCGCTGCGCGGCGCGAACTGACGGGTGTTTCCCTTGCCGGTCCGTTCGAGCAGATCGTGATGGCGCGGCTGGCCGGACGGACGTCGAACTGTCAGCGGGTTCTGGGCCTCCTGGCACTGGCCGGTGGAACGATTACCCGCGACGAGCTGGCGGCCGCGGTGAGCCGCGATGGGGCGGACCCCGCGACGCCCCGGCGCACAAGAAGCATCACGTTCGACCTCGCCGCAAGCATCGAGGAGGCGGCGGACCACGGCTACCTTCTGGGAGACCCGGGTGGATCGGGCGCCGCGACCGGGTCCGATCGGGCCCCCGTCCAGCTGCGCCATCAGCTGATCGCAAGCGCGATCGCGGCCGATATGCTGCCCGGTCAGTTTCGGCGGGATCACACGGCATTGGGTCGGGCCCTCGACGGGCGTCCAGCCGCGAGCCTGCGGCACTGGATCGCGATTCACCGAACGGCCGAGACCCGGAGTACCGCTCTGCGGGCAGCCGAAGAGGCGGAACGCGTCGATGCACCGGGGGACGCGCTCGCAGCTCTCGAGATCGCGCTGCAGATCGGCCAGCCGGCCGGCGAGGTTGCCGACGCGTCGGCCCAGGTGGTCCTGCTGCGGCGTGCGGCCGAAGCCGCGTTCTCGGTTGGCCGCACCCGCCGTGCCGTTGCGTTCATCGAGTCGGCTCTGGGTCAGTTGGGTCCGTCAGATCGACTCGAGGCCGGGCGCCTGCACGAGCGCCTCGGCCTCTATCGCCGAGTAGATGGGGATCACGCCGGCGGTCTCGAGGCGCAGCGCGAGGCCGTCCGCCTGATCCCGCGGGAGCCCTCCATCGATCGCGCCACGGCCCTGGCGGGCCTCGCACAGGCGCTTATGCTCGACGGCTCGTTCTCCGAAGCGAAGTCGTGTGCGAACGAGGCCGTTACGATGGCCGACGATCTGGGCGAGCTCGGCCTGCCTGTGAAGAGCCACGCGACCTGCACGCTCGGTATCTGCGAGGCCTACGGCGGGGACCTGACTCAGGCGGTGCAACTCCTCGAGTCGTCGCGAGCGCTGTCCGAACAGTTGCGGAGGCTGGACCAAGTCTTCCGCTCACTGGCCAACATCACTACCACGTATGAGTTGCAGTGGCGGCAGGGTGACGCGATAAGAACGGCGACGGAAGGGATCGACCGAGCAAATCGGGAAGGTCTTGAAACGGTTTACGGCAATCAGCTTCGGGGCAATGTCGCAAGTTCGCTCATCCTGGTTGGACGCTGGGACGATGCGCGGGAGATGAGTCAGCGGGGCCTTGAGTGGAGTCCGGCCGGCCCGGCATTTGTTGACCCTGCTATTTCCCTGGCGGCTGTTGAAGTCGAATCGAAGGCCGACGAGAATTCAGCGAATCTCTTGGGCCGCCTGCTCTTGGAGCTCGAGATCCTCCCTGACCCGCAGTACGTCGTCCCCGCCAGCCGGGTCGTGGCGGCCTTTGCGCTTTGGCGCGGAGACGTGGGCGACGCGCGGCGCGCGGCCGAGCGCGGGTGGTCGCTCCTGGACGCGAGCGAAGATTGGATCGCGATTTCCCGGATGGCGGGCACGCTCGTTGAGGTACTGGCAGCACAGGTGGTTGATGCCAAGGAGCGACGCGACTTGGCGGCCGTGGCCGAAGCGCGCGAGAGGGCGGCGGCTGTCCTTGCAGTCGCTGAGCGCGCTGTTGAAAACTCGCATGTTTCGAAAGAGATGGGCTCGCGGCGCGACGCCGACTCGTGGCTGAACAACGCCCGTGCTCATCAAAAGCGGTTAAACGGGGACGTCGATCCTGACGATTGGAAGCAAGCCGCGGAGGCCTGGGCCGCGATCGGCGACCCTTATCAGGAGGCCCGCGCACGTTGGCGTCAAGCCGAGGCTCTGCTTACGTTGGGCGACGGGCGGGCTGGCCGTACCGAGGCCATGGGACCGCTCCGGGAGGCCTATCGTGCAGCTACCCGGCTCGGTGCTGGGCCGCTCGTCCGCGAACTTGAGGCCCTCGCGGGACGCGCACTAATCAAGCTACCAATTGCCGACACGAATGCCGCCCGTCCTGAGAGGAGATACGTCCAAGGCGCAACGACAAATGCAGCGATCACCTCCGTCTTCGCCCCACCTCCGAACGGACCGCGCGCCG
>JANNUK010000053.1:0-3864 GCA_031395155.1 Chloroflexota bacterium
GGTCGCTGCTGATCCAGATGATCAAGGTTGGCGAGGAGACCGGGACGCTCGATCGCTACCTCGACCAGGCCGCCGAGTTCATGGACGACGATCTCGACTACCGGACCAAACAGATGGTCACGATCATCGAGCCGATGCTGATCCTTGGGGTCGCGCTGGTCGTCGGATTCGTCGCGCTGTCGGTCGTGACACCGATGTACGGCATCCTCAACCAGATCAAATGAGGGCCTGGATCCGCCGACTGCACGGGGACGAACGCGGCGTCGGCCTGGTCGAATCACTGGTCTCGTCGGCACTCCTCGGGATCGCCCTGATGGCCCTGATGGCCAGCTTCTCCACGTTCGCGATCGCCAGCCGCGACGCTGAGGACCGCGCCATCGGCCAGGCGTTGGCGCGAGCCCAGGCTGCCCGGCTCGTCGCCGCGCCGTACCAGGCCGGCGGCGACTACAGCCTGTACTACGAGACGCTGCCTGCCGGGTTCTCGCGCACGGTCGCGGTGACCTGGTGGGACGGAACGTCGGCGTGGACCGGGACCCAGAACGCCACCGGGCTCGAGAAGCTCGTGCTGACCATCAGCCAGGGTGGAACGACGCTTACTACCCTGGAGTTCGCGAAGTCGTCGCGATGATGGGCCGTATCCGGTCTGTCCACGCCGACACTCGAGGCGCCAGCCTCACCGAACTGCTGGTCGGGACGGTCATCGGCGCGATGGTCATGGGCGTCGTCGCGACGACGATCTTCACGACGAACGACCTGCGCCTGCACGTGGACGACCGCAGCCAGTTCGCCGGCGACCTGTCGGTCGCCTCGCTCAGCTTCGACCGGGACGGCGTCATGGCCACGGCCGGCGCGCCGGCCAGGTCGCAGACCAGCTCGACGTCCTGTGCCACTGCGATCGACCTCGGGTTCACCGAAGGCGGCTCCTCGGTGCGGTACCGGACGCAGTCAGGCAACCTCGAGCGGGTCACTGGCGCAGGCACCCGGACGGTGGTCAGGAACGTCTCGAGCTGCACGTGGCAGTCGATCCAGATCGGATCGGGTCGTTCCACGATCCTGGTGACGCTGGTCCTGACCGGGGCGAGTGGCGAGACGCTGAGCCAGATCCTGCGTGCCGCCCCGAGGTCGTGGTGATGCGCCGCATCCATCGCGACGAAGGCGGACAGTCGCTGGCCATCATCCTCGCGCTTATCACGGTCCTCTTCCTGATGGGGACCGCCCTGGCGGCCCACACCTCCGTCGCGCTCAGGACGACAGTCGCGAACGAATCCCAGGCCGGTGACCTCCACGCGGCCGATGCCGGCGCGGAGCTCGGAATGTGGTGGCAGCGGAACGGGAGTGCGGGCAACCCGCCGTCGATCACCATCAATGGCCTGGCCGTCAACGCGACGGTCGGCATCAGCGGCGGCGTGACGTGCCCGGCGCCGTCTCCGGTCAGGGTGACCGGGTTCGAGCATGGCGCGGTCTCGGCCGCCGGGGGCGGACTCTTCTCGGCCGTCACCGGGTCCGGGTTGTCGGCCGACTCGGCGGTCGCGCGTACAGGGACCTACTCGATCATGGATACCGACCCCTTTGGGACGGCCAACAACGCATCGCTGGCGATCGGCAGCGGGGTCGCCGTCGTCCGCGTCTACGTCAGGTTGGCAGGTCTTCCCGTGGCGGACGTCAACGAGCTGCTGATCCTCGATGCGGCCGCTGGGAGCGACCTGCGGCTGGGCTACCAGGCGAGCAGCCAACAGCTCACGCTGCGCTTCGCGAGCGCCGCCGTGACGGTCGGCTCCACGACCGTCAGCGCCGGCACCTGGTACCGGATCGAGCTGCGCCTCGTCGCCTCCACCAACCCCCGGACGGCCGACTGGCGGATCGACGGCGTGGCACAGACTGCGATCTCCGCCACCGAGACCGCCAGCACCGTCAGCACCCTCCGGCTGGGTTCGACCGTGGTGGCGGACACCTTCACCGCCAACTACGACGACGTGCTCATCTCGGTGACGTCGGGCAACTACCCGATCGGCGCCGGGACCGTCGTGGGGCTGCGTCCGGACGGCATGGGCACCAACAGCACGCCCGGCTCCTTCCGTAACGATGACGCGACGGCGATCGACGCGAACACCTACCTGCGCCTCGACGACAGCCCGATGACCGGTCTGACCGACTACGTCCGCCAGCAGACCATCGGCGCGACCGCCTACATCGAGGTCACGTTCGGCGATACCAGCACGTCGTGTGTCGTCGGCGTCTCCGGCCTCCTCGCGTACCATGCCGCCGGGACCGCGGCGGACAACGGAAAGACGAGCATCTTCGACGGGAGCACCGAGCGGGTCGTGTTCAGCGGCGACATGTCGGAGACGGCGCTGCAATACGTCTCGGTGATCGTGGCACCGGCGTCCGCGCCCTGGACGCCGACCGCCGTGAACGGCCTGAAGGGACGCATCGGGTATTCGTCGGACGTCACACCGAACCCCTACTGGGACGGCCTCCTGCTGGAGGTGGCGACCGGGGTCTCCGTCCCGGGCACGGTCACGGTGACCTCGACGGCAGGCGACTCCACGATCACGACCACGTACACCGATGTGGGCGCCTCGTCGCCGACGCTGCTGACCTGGTCGACGACCCGCTGAACCTGCGCCTCCGCCGGTACTAAAGAGGGGTCCGTCGATCGACCGAACGCACCAGCCGGGTCGCGCCGACCGGGCCGTACCACACCGTACGGCACCCGAAGTACCGGCCCACCGGGACCATCAGGCGGTTGGCTCCCTGCTTCCCCACGACGACGATACGGTTTAGGCGACATTCCGCGCGGCGGAAGTGCCATCAGCAATCAAGCTCGCCGATCCGCGATCACAACGGGCAGCATGCGGGGAAGCGCGGCAGCATCGCAAGAGGTCCACGAGATGATCGGAACCCTGCGCCGGACGACGCGCGACGAGCGTGGTTTCACGTTGGTGGAGCTGCTCGTCGTCGTGACGATCCTCGGCATCCTCGCCGCCGTCGTCACGGCCAGCCTGGTCGGGCTTACCGCCACCGCGAAGACCAACGCCTGTGCCCAAGAGCTCCGCACGGTCCAGGTCGGCATGGACGCGATGCTGGCCAAGAACAACATCACGGGCGTCACGGCGCAGGCCACGGCCACGAACGCGTTCACCGCGCTACCGGTCGGTACCGGCACGGAGGTCCTGTCGCCGAACTATCTGCGCCAGAGCACCACGAAGGGCTCGTACACCTGGACGGCCGCAGGCCTCGTCTCGGCGGCGGCCACAGGCGGATGCGCCTGATCCGGTAGCCACAGCACGATGTGCGACGCCCCTCCCACCGGGAGGGGCGTTACGCTGTCCGTCAGTCGTTCCCCTCGAGTTCGGTCGGGTGGAGCGTTTCGGCGACCGCGGTCTCCATCGAGATGACGCCTTCGCGGACCAGCCGCCGCAGATCGGCCTCAAGCGTGTGCATCCCGAACGCGGCTCCGGTCGAGAGCACGTTCCGCAGCTGGTTGGACCTGCCTTCCTTGACGAGATTCCGGACGGCAGGCGTCCCGAGCATCACCTCGAAGGCGGCCACGCGGCCGGATTGGTCCGCGCGCGGCACGAGGCGCTGGTGGATGACCGCGGCCAGGGTCTGGGATAGCTGGATCTGGATCTGCCGCTGTTGCTGTGGCGGGAAGACGTCCACGATCCGGTCGATGGCCTGGGCCGTGTCATTTGTGTGCAATGTCCCGAAGACCAGGTGACCGGTCTCAGCGATCGTCAGGGTCGCCGAGATGGTCTCCAGATCGCGCATCTCGCCGACCTGGACCACGTCGGGGTCCTCGCGAAGCGCCGACCGCAGCCCGCCGGCGAAGTCGTGCGTGTCCGACCCGACCTCGCGCTGGAC
>JANNUK010000067.1:0-4870 GCA_031395155.1 Chloroflexota bacterium
GCGGCCATCGAGCTGTTGCGGTCGATGCGTATTGAATCGGCGGAATGTGCGCGGATGCCGTGCGCGGTGCTCGCTGCCGATTTTGAGGCGGCGGAACGGATCGTGGCCCTCAGCGACGAGGAGCACGGGCGGTTCGCTGCGCTGAAGCACATCTTCACGCCACACAGTCATGACGCAGCCGACTCGGTCGACGACGCGCTTGAGTCGAGCGCCAAGGGGATCCACGCGGTCAAGGTCTCGCTGGCGGCGCTGGTGATCACCGCCGTCGCCCAACTGTGGCTCGTGCTGATCACGGGCTCGGTCGCCCTGCTGGCCGACACGATCCACAACTTCTCCGATGCGCTGACGGCGGTGCCACTGTGGATCGCCTTCATCCTGGGCCGACGCGCCGCCAACCGACGCTACACCTTTGGCTATCGCCGGGCGGAGGACCTGGCCGGGTTATTCATCGTCGCAATGATCGCGTTCTCGGCAATCCTTGCGGCCTGGGCGTCCATCGACCGGCTGCTGCACCCGCAGCCCCTGAGCAACCTCTGGGTCGTCATGGCCGCCGGCGTCGTCGGCTTCCTCGGCAACGAACTCGTCGCGCTGTACCGGATCCGCGTCGGCAAGGAGATCGGATCGGCCGCGCTCGTTGCCGACGGCTACCACGCTCGAACAGACGGGTTCACCTCGCTCGCGGTTGTGGCCGGCGCCATCGGCGTCTGGCTCGGATTCCCGCAGGCCGACCCAATCGTTGGACTCCTCATCTCCGTCGCCATCCTGTTCATCCTCAAGAGCGCCGCGAGCTCCGTCTTCGGTCGGCTGATGGACTCGATCGATCCGGCCATCGTCGATCAGGTGGAGCGGGTCGCCCGGAGCGTGACCAATGTGGAGAGCGTCGATTCCGTCCGTGTCCGCTGGACCGGGCATCGGTTGGAGGCGATCCTCCACGCCATGATCGACTGCGACCTGACCGTCGCCGAAGGCCACGCCATCGCCGAACAGATTCGTCACGACCTCTTGCACGAGGTGAAGAACCTGGATCGAGTGACGGTACACGTGGATCCGTGCAGCCACCACGGCGCGGACCCACACGAGGGGCTCATTCACCACGACGGCGATACGGCGTCGATATCCAGCGGGGCCTGACGGGCACCATCGCATCGAAGCCGTAGTCGAAGGCTCGCGCCAGCTCGACATACTCCTCCCTCGAGATGCGACCTGATGAACGCGGGGGCGTCGGAATTGAGGGTGAGATGCAGACCGCTGCCGCCATCCGAGGCCATGCGGACGACGCGCTGGCCGTTCGAGCGCGTCGTGCGCATACGTCCAAAGGCCGCCCTCATCCGCGAGGCCGTCCGCCGGTCGATCGGCGAGCCAGAGCCCACGCTGGATCCCTTCCGCGACTGGATCGGCGGCAGCGACGCTGATTCGGCACCCGAGGTTCGATCAGAGACCTGATGGGGCGCACGTGGCTGTCGATCCGCGTCGATCTGGACGAGGGCCATGGGAAGCACCTGCGGCTGGCATCAAGGGCCCGATAAAGTAGTGGTCAAACAGGTCGTCAAGAACGTCAAGCGTCCAATCGGCATCGCCCGGATCCACTTCGAGGTAGTCGGTGGTGTCGGGCCCCGACGGATACGGCCCCGTTAGCTGCCACCTTCGGACACGGCGGCGACACCGTCCTGGATCCGGTGCAGCTGCTCGATGTACGACCGCAGGTCCGGCTCAGAGAAGCTGTCCAGCCAGGCTTTCTCGTTGCGATGGACGATCGTCCGGAGCTCCTGGAGGACAGTGAGCCCCGCTGGCGTGATCTGGACGACCAGGCTCCGGCGGTCGGCCGGATTCGCGGAACGGCGGACGAACCCACGCTGCTCGAGCGAGTCGAGGAGACCGGTCACCGTGGCGCGGGTGACGATGAGCCGTTCACCAAGCTCGGACGGAGACATCTGCCCGCCGTCGCGGAGGATCCCGAGGACGAGACCGCCCGCGGCGCTGACGTTGAGCGGACGGAGGAGTCGCCCGATCTGATGGAACAGCATGTCGGCGGTGCGGATCGTGTTCATCACCGCCTCGGTCGCCAGAACGTTCCCGTCCGGTGTCTGGTCGTAGAAGTCGTCGGGCATCTGGATCTTCGGCATGAGACGCATGATACGGCTATTGACAATTAGGTGCCTAACCATATAGTTAGGCACCTAATGACCAGCCACCAGGGCTCGGTCCAAGGCGAAGGGATGGCGTTCAGCGATGACGAAGGTGATCGTCCAGCACCACGTGGCCGACTACGACCGCTGGTTCCCGGTGTTCACGGAGCACGAGGACGTTCGTCGCCAGCACGGAGCGACCGGCCACTCGGTCACTCGTGAGTTGGCCGACCCGAACTCGATCGTGATCGTGAACGAGTTCGCGACGACCGAGGGCGCTCGGGCGTTCTCGCAGGACCCGTCGCTCCCCGCGGCGATGGAGCGCGGGGGTGTCGAAGGGCCGCCGCAGGTCTGGATCGTCGAAGAAGCCGACGCCAGGCTGTACTGAAACCGACCACAGGGCGGCCGCGGATCCGGAGCCCGCGGCCGCTCACCTGGCCCAGACCGACGTGATCGGTACGGCGCCCTGCTCAGGATCGAGGTGAAAGACAACGTGCCTTAACCCGGGGTGAATCGACGCCGCTACACTGGGCACACGGTCTGGATCGTCGCCAATGAGACCGGCTGTTCTGCGCCCGACTGGAGGCGGAGGCATGGAGGTCCGGTTCTGTCCACGCTGCGGCACGCAGCGCTGGCCCGAGGCGCGCTTCTGCAGCGCATGCGGGTTTACCTACGGCGGACTCGAGCCCACAGCGGCAGCCACCGACGCGACAGCGCAACCGGGGGCAGCCGAACCGGAGCAGCCCTCGGTGGCCTTCGATGCGCCACTCGCGATCGAGGCAGGTGGGCCCGACTTGGACTCGGCCGAGGGTGACGGGTCCAGATCGGAGTTGGGCTGGACGGAACCCGGGTGGTCGAACCAAGATCTAATCGACGCGATCCATGCGTCCACAGGACGCACCCGGCGTCTCGCCAGCCTGTCCTTCGCGTTGGGCGGGATGATCCTTGTCAGTGTCGCGGCGGTTGCCGCAGCGTTCGGTCTTCCCCGGCCGGCCAGCGAGTTCATTCCGCTCAGCGCACTCCAGGACGTGTTTGCCCGACCAGCGGATTACGTCCCGCTCGTCGTTGCCGTGGGGGCTGCGACCGTCGGTCTGGCCGTCGCCGAGCTCTTCGCATCGAGGACCGTCAGGCCCGCCGTCGCCGTCAGAGTCCTCCTCATCGCCGGGTTGACTGTAGGCGGTGTCGGCGTCGTGCTCCTTGGCCGGATCGGGTATGACGCCGCGGGCGCCATCCTCCCGGGCCCGATCGTCCTGATCAGCGGCGCCGCTGCCACCCTGTCCGCCGCCCTCGTGACGGCGGTGATTCGTGACTAGGCGGCGGGTGCCCGGGTGGGAGTTTGCGCCGGCCGGGCCGATCATCGCGGGGCTCCTCGTCGTCCTGTTGGGCGCGACCGGGAGTTACGCGGCACTGGTCGTCACGGGTCCGGGCCCCGCTGCTACCCGGGCGGCCGGATCGCCGGTCCCAACGTCAGCGACGGAGTCACCGGCGACGACGCCGCTGGTGACTCCGGACGCCTTTCGTCCGGCAGACACCGAACGCTTGATGCTGGCGGTCCCAACCGCCCTGGGCGGCTCGTGCACGATCCTCCAGCCAACGACGTCGGATCCGTCACGGTCCGCCGATGCCCTCGCCGCCGTCAACTGTCGCGCAGGTGGAAGCGCCCAGGAGGTCACCTATGAGCTTCTGCCCGATGCCTCAGCGACGCAGGGCGGATACCGGGCGCGCGTCGCGTCATCGGGTGTCGTGCCCGGGTCAAGCGGCTGTTGGGATGGACGATCCGGCGAGGTGGACCACTCGTACGGGCGGGTGCTCTGCTGGTCCGACGCGTCCGCCGGCCTGACCCGCGTGACCTGGACGGACGAGCGGGTCGGCGTCCTCGCGTCGGCCGCAGCCGCGTCGGGCGATCTGCAGGCACTCGTGGACTGGTGGTGGAATGCGGCCATGCTCCACCCAACCCCGACGAGTGCCGGCCTCACGCCCGATGAGCAGTTTCTGTTGGATCAGGTCCCCGGGTTCTTGCGCCCGTCCTGCGAGGCATATGACGCCACAGCGGACGCGGCCGCTCATGTGGGTGTCGCCGATCCGGTCGGGGACCTGGGTGCGATCGACTGCCTGCCGACCGACACGCTCATCGAGGACGTCGGGTGGTTCAGATTCACCACGCCCGCCGCGCTCCGTGCCTGGTATGCCCGGCGCATCGCCCAGGTGGGAGTCTCGACGAGTTCGGGCGGGTGTTCTGACGGTACTCCCGGCGAGACGGCATGGAGTGCGGGCCGGATCGCCTGCTATCGCCGCGCATCCAACAATCGGGCCGCGATTCGGTGGATCAACGAGAGGGCGGGGCTGTACGGGGCCCTGAACGGCTCGAACAACGATCTGCCGGCCCTCGTCACCTGGTGGCAAGACGGCGGCCTGCCATGACGCTGCGGGACACCCATCACAGCCGCCGGGACCCAGGCGGCTCCGTCGGGAAGGACCCTGCCTGACCCAACCAACCCCTCGTACCGAAGGAGATGACTTGCCGAGGATCGTCGTCACTGGGGCGGTCAAGGACGTCCAGGCCTGGCTGGAGTTCAAGCAGGAGATGATCGCCCAGTTGTCCGCCGTCGCGTCGGACGGGACCAGTAACATCGCGACGGATGGCCGCAACCACGTCGCCACCACATGGGACATCCCCGACATGGAGGCCTTTCAGGCGGCGCAGGCTGCACTCGCGCCCGAGGTGGGGGCGGCGATGGAGCGGG
>JANNUK010000101.1:0-3145 GCA_031395155.1 Chloroflexota bacterium
CTCGTCCCACCACCACCGACGGGGATGTCGGCGACCGCGCCGCTCTTGATCGGGAACGTGGCGCTTGCCGAAACCGTGACCAACCCGCCAACCACTTGGGAGATGATCGGCGTGATCACCGAGAACGTGCAGGTCAGGCCGACCTGCGCGAACGAGCCGAGCCCTGATCCGCTGGGGAAGGTTGGGTCGGGAACTACGTCCGAGGATCCCGACGGCGGAAGGTCGCAGTTGGTGGCACGTGCGTCGTTGAGGACCAACGTCTGGTAGCGCAGCTGTTCAGTCGCGTCACCCGAACCAGCCCAAGCGGACGGGTTGTTGGCGGCAAAGTTCGCTGCCAGCCGGGCCATGTTCTGCAGGTTGATCCAGCCCAGGTAGATCCGTCCGAAATCGAGCGCGATCAACGTAAGAAGGAGAAGGACGGGTAGGGTGATGGCGAGTTCGACCATGCTCTGGCCGCGGTCCCGGTGGCGCGGACGACGATTCCGGTGTATGTCCGTAAAGCGCAACTTGAGACTCCCGAGCGGCGTGGGCAGATGCTCCATGGTGCCCCATG
Organism: Chloroflexota bacterium; assembly: GCA_031395155.1. Taxonomy (GTDB): domain Bacteria; phylum Chloroflexota; class Limnocylindria; order Limnocylindrales; family CSP1-4; genus CAKKPP01. The sequence goes on from JANNUK010000101.1 coordinate 554, forward strand.
ATGACCGGCGGACCTTGCAGCCGACCTTACGTCGGTGCGTAAGCGCGCCAAGAGTCCCATCGTCTCACGGTACGGATGAGCCATGTGCCGATCCTGCCTCGGGGATCAGGATGAAGCCATGAAACGACTCTTCGTCGCCGCCCTCTGGGCGTACGCCTTCTGGTACCTGGGTGCGTTCGTCGCGCTCACGATGGGGATCTCCGACCTCTTCGGCCTCATCCTCGGCACGTCCGCGGGAGTCCTGATCCTGGTCGATCCGCGACGGGTCGTCTTCCGCGCGACGATGCCCCGGATCGCGTTGCCGGTCTCACGATCGGCCGGCGATCCCGCCTGATCCGCTCGAGGCCCTAGGACTCGCTCGGGGTCTCACCCGGCAGGAGCACGCTGAACACGGCGCCCCCGCCTTCCTGCCGCGGCGCCAACACGAGGTCGCCACCCATCGCGCGGCACAGCTCGCGCGATACGTACAGTCCCAGGCCGCTGCCCTCGTGGTGCGCCTGGCGGCCGCCCCGCTCGAATCGCCCGAACAGTCGGTCTCGATCGGCGTCCGCGACGCCGGGTCCACGGTCTTCCACCATCAACCGCAGCCGTCCCGCGCGCTCATCGGTGTCGATCACCACGGAGACGGCCGTCCCGCCACCGTACTTCACGGCGTTGTCGAGCAGCGCCCAGAGCACCTGGTCGAGCTGGTCCCCGTCGACCACGGCCAGCCAACCCGAAGAACGATCGTCGAGGTCAAACGGTGTCTCACTCCCGCCCAGCGCCTCCCAGGTGCGACGAACCCTCGGAGCGAGCGCAACCACCTCCGTGCGCGGCCGCAGGGCCCCCGATTCGAGGCGGGTCACCGTCAGGAGCTGGCGGACCATGCGCGACAGGCGCTCCGACTGCTCGGCGATGATCGTCAGGCGCCGGTCCGGCTGCGCCGCGGCCAGCTGATCGGCGTACGCCCGAATGCTCGTGAGCGGCGTCTGCAAATTGTGGCTCACGCCCCGCAGGAAGTCGTCCTTCGCCGCGTCCAGTTCGAGCAGCTGGCGATTCTGGGCTTCCACTCGGGTGAACAGCTGGGCGTTCCGAATGGCCACGGCGATGCCGCTGGCGAAGACCGCAAGCAATTCCTGGTCCGCTCGCTCCCAGGCTCGTGTCGCGGGGAGTCGTCCGATCAGGATCCCGAGCTCCTCGTGGCCGACGCGCAGGATGGCCCGGGCCGGTCGTGGCTCGCCCGGAACGTCCTCCTGGATGGGGGCCAGATCTGGGTCGCCGAGCAGGATGGTTGCATCGATCATGCCGAACGCCGCCCTGGCATCGTCGGCGGCACGGTTGACAAGCCACTCGACCCCTTCGCGCGGCGTCGCCGACTCGAGCGCGGCCAGGATCCGGCTCAGCTCGTGATCGCGGCGGCCGAGGTCGTCGGCGAGGCGATTGTGGCTCTCGGCGAGGCGGGCGAGTTCGTCCTCGCCGTACACGACGATCGGCATGGAGAGATCGCCGGCCGACACACGGTCGACCGCTGCCGCGATGGCCCGCAGTGGCCGGGTCAGGTCGGCCGCCAGCACGTATGCGATGAGCACGCCGAGAACGGCTGCAACGGCGATCGCGAACAGGACCAGCGGTCCAAACGTCGGGTCCAGGTTTCCGCTGGCCGCCTCGATCGCGAGGACGGCGATTCCGAAGCCCGTCAATGGCAGGACGGCAGCCGCCACGAGGCCGGCCGTGAGACGCGTCCGGAAGGAGAGCGGCGGCCCGATTCGCTCCGGCTCGGGGGGGGCATCGATCGACTCGAACGGATCTCGAAGTCGGCGTTGCGGTTGGGTCATCGGTCGTGCGCCGGCCGAACGTCGTCGCCATCCGCGGCGACCAATCGGTAGCCGATTCCGCGAACGGTCTGGACGTGGATCGGATGGTTCGGATCTACCTCCACCTTCTGGCGGAGCCGGCGCATCGTGACCCACACGTACGTCCGGTCGGCGTCCTCGGTATCGGCCCAGCCACGGGCCAGGAGCGTGTCGGTGGTGACCGTCCGCCCGAGATTGGCGGCCAGTGCGTAGAGCAGCCGCGACTCGGTCGGCGTCAGCTGGACGGTCGCTCCACCGACGGTCGCCTCGCGGCGGTGCAGCTCCAGGCTCAACTTCGGACCCAGCACGAGCCGCTGACGGGGAACCTTGTCACCGAGCCGGCGCAGAACCCGGTTGATCCGCGCCCGGAGCTCAGGGTAGTGGTAGGGCTTGGTGATGTAGTCCTCGGCGACCTCCTCGAGGAGATCCGCCTTGGAATCGCCGGCATCGATCGCCGACAGGACGATGATCGGCAGGTCCGCCTTGGCCTTGATCTCGCGGGCCATCGAGAGGCCGTCCATCCGCGGCATCATCATGTCGATGATCAGCAGGTCGGGCCACGAGATCTCGAGCCGTCGCAGAGCCTCGTCGCCGTCGCGGGCCGTCGAGACCTCGTAGCCATCCGAGCGGAGCTGCTCGGCAAGGACCACGAGAAGATTCGGGTCGTCGTCGACGATCATGATCCGCGGTGCGACCCCGGCGGCCGGACCGCCGCCCCCGCTCTTCAACATGACGTCGAGGATAGCAGCGGGCCGAGGCC
>JANNUK010000115.1:0-10133 GCA_031395155.1 Chloroflexota bacterium
GGCGAACTGGGACGTCACGATCGCCGTGATGACGAGTGCGGTGAACAGGGACGGAGCAATGATGCCGGCCTCGAACGCCACCGTCGCGAGGACGATCCCCGGACCACCCCGCGCGTTCATCGCGATCCCGACGTCTACCGCATCCCATGGGGCGATCGCCGCCAGGCGAGACGCCGCGGTGACGAACGAGAAGCGGAGCAGCGAGCTGCCGATGAGGAAGATCAGCAGCACGGGGAGAGAGAATCCCACGCCCAGATCGAGCCGGGCACCGACCAGCGCGAAGTACACGGGAATGAACGTGGCGAACCCGATCCGGGAGACCGAGTCGAGCGCCCCGGCGAACCGGTTGCGGTGCTGACCGCCGAACCCGCCAACCAGCCCGAAGCCGGCCAGGAACGAGCCGAACACGATGTTCACCTCGAGGAGGACGGCGACGGCGGCGTACCCGAGCATCAGCAACATCGCGTAAGCGGGGCGAGCGCGACGCGCGAGCATGTTCACGTCGAGGTCGTGCACCCGGTCGAGGATCCTGGGCGCCACGAGGAGGCCGATCACGAGGTAGGCCACCGTGATGGGGATGTGCGTCGCGAGCTCCGCTGCAAGCCCGCCGTCGTCACCGCGCGCGAGCGCCGTCGCCACGGCAAGCGCGCCGAACAGCGCGATGTCCTCCAGCATCGCGGTGCCGAGGATCAGGCTCGCGAATCGCGTGTGGAGGATCTTGAGGTCGAAGAAGATGCGAGTGATCACCGGGATCGACGTCACCGCCGCCGCCGCCGCGATGACCACCAGCAACGCTGCCTCGCTCCCGCGCGGTCCCGCGACGGCGCCGAGGGGCAACGCGGCTCCGACGCCGATCGTGATCGCGAACGGCACTGCTGTGCCGAGCGCCAGGATCCACACCGTGGCACGCCGGTGCTCTGGCGCGAGGATCCGTCGCACCGCCGCGCCCGACACGAACATCAAGAGCAGCAGTCCCAGCCACGAAGCGAATTCCAGCACCAGGGAGGTCGGATCACCGCTTCGCCCCAGCAGGGCACTGCCGACCGACGGCGCCACCCGGCCGAGCACGAAGGGGCCGAGCAGCACGCCGGCAAGGATCTCCCCGACGAATCTCGGCTGCCGGAGTCTGACCGCGCCCCATCCCACGACATGCGCGGCGCCGATGAGCACGGCGAGCGACACGAGGACCTGGGCGATCTGGGGACCCGTCATCAGCAACCTTGATGGTACGGAAGCGGGACCCGGCGGAGATGGCGGAACGCGCCGGCCGACGATCGCTCGTCTGCGCCGGAGTCCCCCCCGATCAGCGCCCGGTCCCAGGTGACGACGGCCTGATCGATGCTCCGATCCGCGTCGCCGTGGCGATGAGCTGCCGCTCGATCTCATCCTCGTTGCCTGGGGCCGGGAATCGATACGTCGGACCGTGCAGGTGGACCGCCGCAACGACGCTCCCCGCCTGCTCGACGACCGGGGCCGCGACCGACGTGAGGCCCTCGGCGAACTCCTCGCGGACCCAGGCGTGGCCCTCCCGCCGGACGCGGGCCACGCGCTCGCGGAGCCGAACCGCATCGTCCAGCGTGTGCGGCGTGAACCAGGCCAGCGGACGGGACAGGAAATCGTCCAGGGCATCCGGATGGAGATGGGCCAGGAACACCTGCCCGGATGAGACCGCGTGCATCGGGACGCGTGTTCCCGTCCAATCCCGGACCTGGACCTCGTGGTTCGAATCCACCTGATCGACGTAGTGGACGACATCGCCGTCCGGGACGGACAGGCCGGCGACCTCTCCAGTGGCAGCGGCCAGGTCCACGAGATGCGGACGGGCGACAGAGATCAGGTCTCGCGTCGGCTCGACGCTCCGTCCGAGCGCGGCGATCCGCGGCCCGAGCCGGTAGCGGGCGTCGTCGTCGAGCTGCTCAACGGCTCCCTCGCGGACAAGCGTCGCGAGCATCCGCGCGGCGGTGCTCTTCGGCAACCCGACGCGTTCGGCGACGTCCGTGACGCCGCGCGGCCCGTTTTGGAGCGCGCCGAGCACGGCGAAGGCACGGGCGATGGACTGGACTCTGGACATGGCCCCTTCCGTGGGCTAGATTCGCCTCAGCCGTTCCATCATACGGCACCGTTCCACATCGTGGAACCCCAGGCGGGCAAGGCGGAGCACACACCGATGACCCAGGAGCAGTACGAGGACATCGACCTCTCGGCGCTCTCCGATGACGAGCTCACCGAGCAGATGCATAACGACCTCTACGACGGGATGAAGGACGAGATCCTCCAGGGGACGAACATCCTGTTGTCCCGCGGCTGGGGGCCTGAACGGGTCCTCAACGATGCCCTCGTCGAGGGGATGCGTATCGTCGGAGTCGACTTCCGCGACGGGATCCTGTTCGTTCCCGAGGTCCTGCTCGCCGCCAACGCGATGAAGGGCGGGATGGGGATCCTCCGGCCGCTCCTCGCGGAGACCGGTGCGAAGCCGATCGGCAAGGTCGTCATCGGCACCGTCAAGGGCGACATCCACGACATCGGCAAGAACCTCGTCGCGATGATGCTCGAAGGCGCCGGCTTCGAGGTCGTCGATCTCGGGATCAACACCGACGCCGACAAGTTCATGGCCGCCCTGGCCGAGCACAAGCCGGACATCCTCGGCATGTCGGCGCTGCTGACGACGACGATGCCGTACATGAAGGTCGTCATCAATACGCTCAAGGAGAACGGTATCCGGGACGACTTCATCGTCCTTGTCGGAGGGGCGCCACTGAACGAGGAGTTCGGGACGGCGATCGGTGCCGACGCCTACTGTCGCGATGCCGCGGTCGCGGCCGAGACCGCCAGGACGCTGGTCAACGAGCGGCGTGCTCGCGTCGCCTGACGTCTCCGCTGTCCGTCGCGGCGTGGCCCCGGTCGATATCGGCCGCCCGCTCGTCATCGGCTGCGGCGCGCTCGCGCGCGAGCTCGTGGCGTTGACTCGGCGCGCCGGTGTCCCCGAGATGGACCTGACCTGCCTACCCGCGACGCTCCACAACCGCCCTGAACGGATCCCCGGGGCGGTCCGCGCCCGGATTCGCCGCGCACGCGCCGAGGGACGACAGCACGTCTTCGTCGCCTATGCCGACTGCGGGACCGGGGGCCTGCTTGATCGCGTCCTCGAGGAGGAGGACGTCGAGCGGCTCGAGGGCGCCCACTGCTACGAGGTCTATGCCGGGCCGGCCGCCTTCGCGGCGATGGCCGAGGAGGAGCTTGGGACGTTCTACCTGACCGACTTCCTCGTGCGGAACTTCGATCGACTGGTCGTCCGCGGCCTGGGCCTGGATCGGCATCCCGAGCTGCTTCCGATGTACTTCGGCAACTACCGGCGGCTCGTGTACCTCTCGCAGGTGGAGGATCGCGCGCTGGTTGCGGCTGGGCGTCGCGCCGCACGCCGCCTGGGCCTGATCTTTGAGCATCGGCACACCGGGCTCGGGGCGTTCGCGGCCTCCCTCTCGCAGCCCGCGGCCGCAGCGTCAGAACCCGCGGCTGCAGCCCCCGGGGCGGTCCCGCCATGACCGCGTTCATTACCGTCATCTGGTGGCGCGACCTCCCCGCGCAGGTTGTTGCCAAGGACAAGCGCAGGTCCGCCAAGGTCGTCCTCCATCCCCGTTTCCAGGTCGCCATCGACAAGGCCGCCGATACCGCGGGCCTCCGCGCTTACGACGTCTACCTCGAGGAGTGGCGCAAGGAGCAGCGCACCTGCGGTGACGACCTTGCCGCGGAGGCCGAGGCCGAGGCGACCCGACTCGAGAACGACTACCCGCAGCCGCGCCTGAAGACGATCATCGCCGCCGGCGGCCTGGACGCCACCCGCGAGCGCGCGCCGGGGTCGGGGCGCGAGGCATGACCGAGACCCGCCTCAGCTCGTCGACGCGCGAGGTCATCATCGGTCCTGATCGGCCATTCGTGCTCATCGGCGAGCGCATCAACCCGACCGGGCGGAAGCTGCTCGCCGCGGAGATGAAGGCCGGTGACTTCAGCCGGGTCGAACGCGATGCGATCGCCCAGGTCGAGGCCGGCGCGCACATGCTCGACATCAACGCCGGCATCCCGCTGGCCGACGAGCCGGCGATCCTCGCGAAGACGATCCAGCTTGTCCAGTCGCTCGTTGATGTCCCGCTCTCGATCGACTCCTCGATCATCGAGGCGCTCGAGGCCGGACTTGCCGTCTACCAGGGCAAGGCCCTTGTGAATAGCGACACCGGCGAGGAGGAGCGCCTGGAGCGTGTCCTCCCGCTCATCAAGAAATACGGAGCGGCGGTCGTCGCCATCTCGAATGACGACACCGGGATCTCCGAGGACCCGGACGTCCGCTTTGCCGTTGCGAGGCGGATCGTGGAGCGGGCTGCGGATCACGGCATCCCGCGCGAGGACATCGTCGTGGACCCCCTGGTCATGCCGATCGGGGCGATGCGCGGGGCCGGCAGGCAGGTGTTCCAGATCGTCCGTCGGCTCCGCGACGAACTGAAGGTGAACTCCACCTGTGGCGCGTCGAACGTGAGCTTCGGCCTGCCGAATCGGGAGGGGATCAACGGGCCGTTTCTCGCGATGGCGATGGCGTCGGGCCTGACCTCGGCGATCACGAGTCCGCTCATGCCCGAGGTCCGTGCCGCGATCATGGCCGCGGATGTCCTCAACGGCAACGATCCCGACGCTGCTCGCTGGATCCGCGCCCACCGTGAGCCGCCGGCCGAAGGGGTTCAGGGACGTCGCATGAACCGGCGCCGCGCGGGTGCGGGCTCGGGGACCGGGACCGCCGAGTACGGCTGACCCGTTCGATGGCGACCTCTTCGGCCGATCCGCTGGTCATCTTCACCCCATCGGGTCGGCGCGGGCGGTTCCCTGTCGGCACCACGATCCTCGATGCCGGGCGCGCGCTGGGCGTCGACATCGATTCCGTCTGTGGTGGACGCGGCATCTGCGGTCGCTGCCAGGTCCAGCAGAGCGTCGGCGAGTTCGCAAAGCACGGGATTGCGTCGCGGCCCGAGCACCTCGGACCGTGGACCGCGAAGGAGACCGAGTACGAGGAGCAGCGGACGACGCTGGCTCCGGGACGGCGCCTGAGCTGTTCCACGGAGCTGTGCGGCGACGCCGTCATCGACGTTCCGCCAGAGAGCCAGGTCCACCGCCAGGTCGTCCGAAAGGGCGTTGAGGTCCGCGATTTCGAGATCGATCCGGCCGTGCGCCTGCACTACGTCGAGATTGAACCACCCGACCTTGCGTCGCCGTCCGGCGACCTCGCCCGGTTGCTCGTCGCGCTCGAGGCGGAGTGGCAGCTCACGGACCTGGACGTTGACCTCCACGTGATCCAGGCGCTGCAACCGGCTCTCACCGCGGGCAGCCACGCCGTCACCGTCGCCGTCCACGACGGCCGTCACCTGACCGCCGTCTGGCCCGGTTTTCACGACCGCGCGCTGGGCGTGGCGATCGACGTGGGCTCGACGACGATCGCCGGTCACCTGACCGATCTTGCCGACGGCGCCGTTCTGGCCTCCAGCGGCGTCATGAACCCGCAGATCCGCTTCGGCGAGGACCTGATGAGCCGGGTCAGCTACGCGATGATGCACGACGACGGGGCCGTCGAGATGACCCGCGTGGTGCGCGAGGCGATCGACGCGCTGGTCAGCGGACTCGCGGCATCGGCCGGTGCGGATGTAGGTGAGATCCTCGAGTTGGCTGTCGTCGGCAATCCGATCATGCATCACCTCCTGCTCGGCATCGACCCGATCCCGCTCGGATCGGCGCCGTTCGCGCTGGCAACGGACCGCGCCGTGCGGATCCGGGCGGCGGAACTGGGGCTCAACGTCAACCCCGGCGCCCGTGTCTACGTGCTGCCGTGCATCGCCGGCCACGTCGGAGCCGACACGGCCGGCGTGATTCTTGCCGAGACGCCGCACCTCGCAGAGCGCATCCGGCTCGTCGTCGATGTCGGCACGAATGCCGAGATCGTCCTCGGGAACCGTGAGCGCCTCCTCGCCGCGTCGTCGCCGACCGGCCCCGCCTTCGAGGGCGCCCAGATCAGCGGCGGCCAGCGCGCGGCGCCGGGAGCGATCGAGCGCGTGAGGATCGATCGAGAGACCCTTGAGCCGCGGTTCCGCGTCATCGGTTCGGAGCACTGGTCCGACGAGCCCAAGTTCAAGGTCGCCCTTCGGAAGACGGGGGTGACCGGCATCTGCGGCTCGGGGATCATCGAGGCGGTCGCGGAGCTGTATCTCGCCGGGGTCATCACGGCCGACGGGATCATCGACGGGGCGACGGCGGCCCGTTCGCCGCGGATCGTGCCCGAGGGGCGGACCTTCAGCTACGTCCTCCGCGACGAGTCGCCGCGTCTCGTGATCACCCAGAACGACGTCCGCGCGATCCAGCTCGCGAAGGCCGCGCTGTACGCCGGCGTTCGCCTCCTGATGGATCACGCGGGGATCGAGGCTGTCGATGAGATCCGGCTCGCCGGCGCCTTCGGCAGCCACATCGATACGACGTACGCGATGGTCCTTGGGCTCATCCCGGACTGTGACCTCGCAAAGGTCGGCTCAGCCGGGAATGCGGCCGGGACCGGTGCCCTGATCGCGCTCCTCTCTGTTGCGGCTCGGCGCGAGATTGAAGCCGTCGTGCGCCGCGTCGAGAAGATCGAGACGGCCGTCGAGCCGCGCTTCCAGGAACACTTCGTCGAGGCCCTGGCGATCCCCCACAAGACCGCAGCGCTGCCGAACCTGGCAATGGTCGTGGAGCTGCCGAACGGCCGCGGCATCGCACGCAGCGCCGATGCAGCAACCATCAATGCGGGTCCCGCCCGACGTCGTCGCCGCCCACCTGCGGCCGCAGCGCGCAGGGCAGAATCGATCGCGACCAGTCCGGAGGAGATCCGATGACCGCTGACTTCCCGCGCCGCCGCTCCGGTGGCCGCGCCGCGCGCCAGGCTGCCCGCCTCCACGCCCACGTCGAGAGCGAGCCATTCCTGACGAGGACACTGGCCCCGTTCGAGGTGCTCAACGAGGAGGGCCTCGCCCAGATCGAGGCCAATGCCGACACGATCCTCGAGGAGGTCGGCGTCGAGTTCCGTGGTGATCCGGACGCCCTGCGCCTCCTCGCCGACGCGGGCGCGGACGTGATCGGCGAACGCGTTCGGTTCCCGCGCGGGATGTGCCGGGGCATCGTCCAGGGATCGGCGCCGCGCGAGTTCACGCAGTACGCGCGGAACCCGGAGCGGAATGTCCGGATCGGCGGGATGAACACCGTGTTCGCGCCCAACTACGGGTCGCCGTTCGTGCGCGACCTCGACAACGGGCGTCGCTACGGGACGATCCGCGACTTCGAGAACTTCGTGAAGCTCACGTACGCCTCGCCACACCTCCACCACTCGGGCGGGACGACCTGCGAGCCCGTCGACTTGCCGGTCAACAAGTGCCATTTCGACATGGTCTACGCGCACATGCGCTGGTCGGACAAACCGTTCATGGGCTCGGTCACGGCACCGTCGCGGGCGCAGGACACGGTCGACATGGCGCGCGTCCTGTTCGGTGCGGACTACCTCGAGGATCACACGGTCATCATCAGCCTGATCAACGCCAACTCGCCGCTCGTCTGGGACTCGATCATGCTCGGTGCGGCGCGGGCCTACGCCCTGGCCAACCAGGCGACGATCATCACGCCGTTTATCCTCGCGGGCGCCATGTCCCCCGTGACGGCTGCGGCCGTCTGTGCCCAGACGCTCGCCGAGAGCCTCGCCGGGATGACCTTCGTCCAGCTGGTTCGACCGGGTGCGCCGGTGGTCCTCGGCTCGTTCGCGTCGTCGATCTCGATGCAATCGGGGGCCCCGACGTTCGGGACGCCCGAGCCCGCGCTCGTGCTGTACGCGATGGCGGCCCTGGCGCGCCGGCTCGGCGTGCCCTTCCGTTCGGGCGGAAACCTGTGCGCCTCGAAGGTCGCGGACGCCCAGGCTGCCTACGAGTCGGCCGCCACCTTCCAGCCGACCATCCTGGCCGGCGTCAACTTCGTCCTCCACGCGGCCGGGTGGCTGGAGGGCGGCCTCGCGATCGGCTACGAGAAGTTCATTCTCGATGCCGACCAGTGCGGGATGGCCGCGGTGTTCCACAAGGGCATCGACATGTCCGAGAACGGCCAGGCGCTCGATGCCATCCGCGACAACGGCCCGGGGCAGCATTTTCTGGGGACCGCCCACACGCTGGCCAATTTCGAAAGCGCCTTCTACCGTTCCGAAGTCGCCGACAACAACAGCTATGAGCAGTGGCTGGAGGACGGATCGCTCGAGGCTCCGCAGCGGGCGAACGTGATCTGGAAGCGGATGCTCGCCGAGTACGAGGCGCCGCCGATCGACGAGGGCGTCGACGAGGCGCTTCGGGCGTTCGTCGCCGAACGCAAGGCGTCCTTCCCGGACTCGGACGTCTAGGCGCCCGGGCGCAAACGGGTAGCGGCGTGTTCTTTCGCAGGCGGATCGGGCTGTCGTCCGAGGAGCGAACCGCGCTCGCCGGCATTCTCGCCACCCCGACGTTCGAGCTGGTGCCGATCAAGAGCGCGCTTGCCCAGGCCGAGCACCTGCCGCCGGGCGCCACCGTGACCGTCACGGCGTCGCCGGCCAAGGGCGTCGATGCGACCGTGGCACTCGTCGAGGCGCTCCAGGCGCGCGGCTTCCGTGCCGTGCCGCACCTGTCGGCGCGGATGATCCGTGACCGCTCCCACCTGGTCGACCTCATCGCGTGGCTGGAAGGGGTGGGAGCCGACCGAGCCTTCATCGTGGGTGGCGATCCCAAGGAGCATGGCGCCTTTCCCGACGGCGTGTCCCTGCTGCGCGAGATGCACGAGATCGGCCACCCCCTGTCCGAGATCGGCATCCCCGCCTATCCGGAGGGACACTCGTTCATCCCGGACCGGGTGCTGCTCGCGGCGCTGCGCGACAAGGCGCAGTACGCCTCGTACATGACCACCCAGCTGTGCTTCGATCCCGGGGCGATCGGGTCCTGGCTGGCCGACCGCCGCGCCGAAGGGATCACCCTCCCGGTCCACGTCGGGATTCCCGGCGTGGCAGATCCGCAGAAGCTGCTCGTGATCTCGGCACGGATCGGGGTCGCCGATACCCATCGGTTCCTGTCGAAGAACCTGCGGTTCGTGGCGCGGCTCGTGCGCCAGGGCGGTTTCTACCGACCCGACGCGCTGCTCGCCGGGCTGGCCCCGATCGTCGCCGACTCGACCGCCGGAATCGTCGACTTCCACGTCTATACCTTCAACAACGTGGAGGCAACCGAGCGATGGCGTGCGGACTACGTGGCGCGTCGTCTCAGCGTCTCGCGCCGCGCGCCCGTCGGCAACATGTGAGCCACACCGACCTCGTGGCGAGGTTTGCGGCTGTGCCGGGCCGCCTTGCCACGCTTCTCGATCGTTACAACAGCCATCGCGACCACCCACCCTCGGACCGCTGGTCGCCTCGGGAGGAAGTCCTGCACCTGCTAGTCGTGGAATTGGTGGTCTGGCAACGACGCTTGGACGACCTCGAGACCATAGACGACCCGCACTGGTCGACGACCGAACCGAGGCTCGGACCCAAACCGGACCCTCGTCCGATCGACGATCTTGTGTCGGCGTTCGCAGCGGCACGCACCGCCACAGTTGTCCGCGTGTCCTCCCTCGGCGAGACCGGCTGGGCCCGATCCGGAACGCACGCCAAGTACGGCACGCTCGATATGGCCGGATTGCTGCGGCTGGCGCTCGACCACGACGAAGAGCATCTCGCCGCCCTCGAGTGATATCCGATCAGGTGCGAGCGAGGTACGCGCTCAGGGCGGCGTCGACAGCCGGGTCCCCACCCTGCATGAGCGGATCGAAGTCCGAGCGGAGGAGCCAGGCCGGACGATCGCCGATCTCGGTCAGCCGCCAGACGTGACCGTCGGAGGTCGTGGCTTCCGCGATCGTTCGGACCACCTCGCCGAATTCGATGTAGCCGACGATCGCGCCCTTGCGGTTGGGCATTGCCCGAAACGGGCGTCGAACCTCGCGTGGTGTCCAGTCCTCGCCCTTGACGGCGGTCAGGTTCACGTCCTCCTCCTCGGGTGCCTGGGTTGGCGCGACCCGGCCGACCAAGTGGTGGCCGCCCA
>JANNUK010000175.1:0-2507 GCA_031395155.1 Chloroflexota bacterium
CGCTGAACAACCACACTGCAGCCCAGTCGAGCGTGGTGATCGGGTTCCAGTAGTCCGGATCGGCGAATCCGACCACGGAACGGGTCGCCCAGACGGCCCCGGTCAGGAGCCAGACGAGCCGCGACGCAGCGTTCACGCGAGCGTCGGCCGCGGGGCGCCGCGCAGGACCAGCACACCGACGACCAGCCACACCACGCTGATCGGCCCGAGGATGATCAGGTAATTCAGATCCAGGACGCGCATCGTGTACCAGGGCAGGAACGGGAGGGCCAGGAAGAGGCCGGCCGGCACGACCAGCGCGGTCACGAGGACAACTTCGGACCAGGCCGGCCAGATCCGCGCCCGTCGGGCGCCGACCACGACGCCAAGGACGCCAACCAGGAAGGCCAGTCCGATCGGCATGACCCACGGCATGAGCGCCCAGATCGGCCCGGCGATGATCGCCGCCCAGCCCGCGGCCCTGGGCACCGTCGCCTCGGCCGGAAGCCGATCGACGACCCGATGGAGGCCGATCGACAGGAGGATCAGGCTGATGATGAAGAGAGGAAAAGCGAGCGCTCCGTCGCGGTACATCCCGTACTCGTCGTACCGAACCGGGCCGTTGGCCATGATGAGCACGGCGCCGGCGAGCAAGGCGAAGCCAACGAGGGGCCCGAAACCTATTCGATCGGGGGTCCGTTCCGGTCCCGGGACCTGCGGACGAAGGCGCTCGTCGAGCGCGCCGCGAACGATGTCGATCCGATCGGCGAGCGCGGGCGGTCGCTCGGCCATCAGTTCGCGGAACTCGGCCTCGTACCGTTCGCGCCAGGGCCGCGGGTAGAGGCCAACGAGGCGACTCATGACGTCCTCCCCTGAAGTCGGGCGAGACCAGTCTGCGCGACCGAACGGAGGTGGTCGAGCTGCGCTGCGATCGTCGTCGCACCAAGAGCTGTGAGCCGGTAGGGTCGTCGGCGCTCCTCGGGTTCCAGCGCCTCGATGAGGCCACGCCGTTCGAGCCGGGCCAGTGCGCCGTAGAGCGTTCCGGGGCCCATTGGGCTGCCGGAGATTCCCTCCACGTCGATCATGATCGCGTAGCCGTGCTTCGGACCTTCGGCCAGCGAAACGAGGATGAACAGCGACGGCTCGGCGAACCTGCCGAGGTCCCCCAGGGCCCGCTCGTCGTTCCGGGACGGCTCTGCGCCGGCTGGCCTGATCATGACATCGATCCTCCCGAAGGCCCCGCACCTGCGGCGATCACGAGGTGCTCCGAAAGAGCATACGCGGGGCGACCATGGCCGTTCGGCGTCGCCTCGATGAGGGCGAGCTGCTCGAGACGGGCAATCGCACCGAAGAAGGTTCCCGGACCAACGCGGCCGTCGAGATCACGAACATCGTCGAGGAGCCGGACAGCGCTCCTGGGTCCTGCCCGCAGCGCGACCAGGACCCAGATCGCGGTTGCCCCGAAGCGTCCGACGACGGTTCGTTTCACGTCAGTCGGACTCGATCACCGCGCACGCGATTCGCCCACCGCTGCCGCCGTTGTCGGCATTGGTGGTCTGGTTGTCGGGGTTGAGGTGGATGATGATGGCGCTGCCCACGGCCCCGGCCGTCGAGTCGAAGAGCGTGGCCGGCCCGCCCGACAGCGTTACGCGGTCGGTCGTCGCGTCGAGGTGACCGTTGCCGGCGCCGTTGACGATCAGGTTCGGGAGGTCACCGGCGTGGGGACCGCTCGAGTTATCCAGGCCATGCTCACTGCCGAAGGGGTTGTAATGCGGCCCTGCCGCGGCGAACGTGGGTCCGCAGGCTCCGTTCGAGTGGATGTGGATGCCGTGAAGTCCGGAAGCCAGACCCTTGACATGGACATTCACGTGCACGACGCCGGTGGCGTCCTCGACGAGTCGGACCCAGCCGATGGTGGCATCCGTTGCATCGACGAACGTGCCTGAGGCGTGCCGGGCGCCCCCGGCGAGACTCGATCCCGCGAACGTGGAAAGGAGCCCGAGGGCGGCAATGCTGGCAACGAGCCGACGGGATCGTGGCATGGGACGCTCCTTTGACTTACGTAGTACGATATTCCGTTGCACGTACTATCATCCAACGATATAACCACGCGCTGGCGTCCCGTGTCAAGCCTTCATTTGACGATCAACCGTCCCGCCGAAGGACTCCCTGAACTGCCAGGACCAGCGGCACGATCGTCCACGTGACGACGACTGCGAGCAGGGCAAGGAGCGCCCCGTCGTGTCCCAGCCGGGTCAGCAGGTAGGCCCCGGTCGGCCCGAGCAACCCTGCCCCGGCATCGAGGACGAGGAGGGCCGCCACCCGCGCGGCGGTCAGCGGATCCGCGAAGATCGCGAAGATCGTCAGCCTCCGGGAGCTACCTCGGTCGGTGCCAGATCGCGAATTCTGCGATCCAGGAATGACCGCTCGGCCTCGTTCGAGGTCAGCTCAAGCGCCCGGCGGTACGCGGCGGTCGCGTCCCGAGCGCGCCCGAGACGTCGCAGCAGGTCCGCCCGTGCCGCGTGGAG
>JANNUK010000200.1:0-1696 GCA_031395155.1 Chloroflexota bacterium
GAACGCACCGCCGACTGGATCGCCTGGCGCAACCGGCGCAATGTGCAGCGACTCGCCGCCATCGCGGTCTGATCGACGGCGGGCCATGCGGCCCGCAATCAGGGTCCGAGCGGCCCGGGCAGCGGTCCAGGTTCGTGGATATCCTGACCCGCGATGACAGACTCCCCCAGGCGCGCGAGATGGCTTCGCGCCGCCTCGATCGCGGGTGCCTTCGCCCTCACCCTCTCGATGGTCTCAGTGGCGTTCGCCCATGCCGAGCTCGTGTCCGCCGATCCGGTGGACGGCGCGATCATCGCCGGGACGCCCGAGCAGGTCCTGCTGCGGTTCACAGAGGCGCTGCTACCCAACAGTTCGATCCAGCTGGTTGGAGCCGAAGGCTCGGTGGCAAGCGGCGGTCCGCTCCCGGACGACCCGACGGCCATGGCCCTGATCCCCCCGCCGCTGGACCCGGGCGCGTATGTGATCCGCTGGACGGCGGCGACTGACGATGCCCACATCGAACGAGGGGAGGTGTCCTTCGCGGTCACGGAACTGCCGACTCCGAGCCCGTCGCCAACGCCCGCGCCTTCGCTCGCGACCGACACGCCGCCATCGGCTCCGCCACCCACGGCGTCGCCGGCGCCCTCACCCGACCCGCTGCCTGCCGCTTCCCCCACGACCGGGACCGATTCCGGATCGGGCAGCGATGTCGTCGTCGCGCTCGGGGCCGTCGCCCTGGTGATCGGTGCTGCGACCCTCATGTTGCTGCGTCGGATGCGCACCCGATGAAGCGGTTCATGCGGCGTGCGGCCGCCTCGGCCGTCGCTGTCGTCGGCACCGTCCTCATCGGGGCAATCGCACCGTCGGCCGTCCTGGCCCATGCGCTGGACGCGACATTCGAGAGCCGGCTGCCGCTCGTCGCCTACCTTGCAGGTGCGGCCGGCGCGGTGGCGCTGTCGTTCGTCTTCCTTCTCGTTCGATCGACACCGGCTGGTCCCTCGGCCGACGATCACGACGACGAGAATCGGACGATCACCGTCCCTGCCTGGCTGCGCATGGCGCTGCGGGCCATCGGCCTTCTCGCGTGGTCGTGGATCCTGGCCCAGGGCATCATTGGCGGCTCCTCGAACGCCGACGTCATGTCGCTGTTCCTGTGGGTCTATGGGTGGGTCGGGGTCGCGATCGTGTCGGCGTTCATCGGTCCCATCTGGCACTGGCTGGACCCGTTCGCCACGCTCTACGACGTCGGCGCCTGGATTGTGCGGCGCGGGCAAGGTCCGGGCGACCGTGCGGGCGACGATGCGGGCGACGATGCCGCCGGTACCGACGAAACGATCGACGACGATCAGGCAACAACCGTGCCGGGGCTCGGCCGCTGGCCGGCCGTCGCGGGCCTGGCCCTGTTCATCTGGCTGGAACTCGCCATGGGAGGCGGGGGGCGGACGCTGTTCATCGTGGTCATGGGGTACACGGCGATCACGCTGGCCGCGATGGCCCTCTACGGCCGCGATGCCTGGCGTTCCTCGGGCGAGACGTTCTCGGTCTGGTTTGGGCTCCTCGGCAGGATGGCGCCGCTGGCAACTGACGGCGACGGGGTGCTGCGCCGGAGGGGGTTCGCGGTCGGGGTCCTCGACCGCGGCTGGACGGTTCCCGACGTGGTCCTCATCGCCCTGGGAATCGGTTCTATCCTGTTCGATGGGCTATCGCAGACGCAGGC
>JANNUK010000234.1:0-15697 GCA_031395155.1 Chloroflexota bacterium
CATCCGAGCGGAGCTGCTCGGCAAGGACCACGAGAAGATTCGGGTCGTCGTCGACGATCATGATCCGCGGTGCGACCCCGGCGGCCGGACCGCCGCCCCCGCTCTTCAACATGACGTCGAGGATAGCAGCGGGCCGAGGCCCGCTCAGGACCGTCAGGGCGCCTTCGGGTCGACGTGGCGGCAGCGGGGACGAACGGGGCAGCCGTCGCAGGCGGGCCGAAGGGCGTGGCAGACCAGTCGACCGTGGCGAATGAGGTTGACGTGCGCCTCGTGGATGTCGGCGGGCTCGAGCAGTGCCAGGAACAGTTCGTGGGCGTCATCCGCGCTGGCCGTGGGCGGGATGAGGCCGATGCGCTTCGAGACCCGCTCGACATGGCGGTCCACCGGCATCAGCGGGTGATCGAACGAGAAGAGTTGCAGCACCGAGGCCGTCTTTCGGCCGATCCCGTCGATCGAGGTGAGCCAGGCCCGCGCCTCGAGCGGCGCCATCGCCCCGAGGAACTCGAGCGAGTAGTTGCCGCGCTCGGCGTGGATCCGCCGGAGCGTGGCCTGGATCCGGGGTGCCTTCTGTGGCGCGAGCCCGCCCGGGCGGATCACGTCGACAAGTTCCTCGCGTGGTGCGTCGGCGACGGCCGCCCAGTCCGGCGGCGGAGCCTCACTCAAGCCGATGCCGCCCCAGCCGCCGCCGGGAAGGTGAGCCTCGGGCGACAGGTCGGATGGGTACCGGAGACGGAGTGCCTCGAACGCCTTCTCGGCGTTCACGTCGGCGGTGTTCTGGGTGAGGATCGTCAGGATCAGCTCACTCGTTGGGTCAAAGCGTCGCTGCCACACCGGGTGGCCGTGCAGTCCGGCGAGAAGGTCGAGCGTGTCGCGGACGAGACCGGGACGGGTTCGATCGAGGCGACGAACCCAGGTCTGGATCGGGTCCGGCTTCCGGCATCGTGCCGGCTTGGGGCGCCGTGCCGACGTGCGAGCGGCTGCGGCTGCGCGGGACGGGCTCAACGGCGGAGCGCCGCGCCGATGTCGATGAGCCGGGCGATCCGCTCGCCGCAGCGCGCGACAGGCTCGCTGCCGCCGGCCATGGCCTCGGCGATCGACTGCGGACGCTCGACGACGGGGACCACCGTGACCCCGAGCGCGTGGAGCGCGGCGATGCCGTCAGGTTCGACCCCTCCGCCCACAGCGATGCACGCCACGCTCCGCTCTCGAGCGCGCTGGGCGACGCCGAGGGCGGTCTTGCCGAACGCCGTCTGGGCATCCACCCGGCCTTCACCGGTCACGACAATGTCGGCGCCGGCCAGCTTGGACGCGAGGTCGGTTTCCTCTGCCACGAGGTCCACGCCGGGCACGAGCACGACGGAACGGAACGAAGCCGCAGCAGACAGCAGCCCGAACGCCGTCCCACCCGCGGCACCCGCGCCGGGCGTGAGGCGCTCGTCCCGGCCCGTGGCCGCGATCATCCGTTCGGCATATTCCACCAGGCGCCGATCCAGTTCCTCGACCTGGGCCGGCGTTGCCCCCTTCTGTGGCCCGTAGGTGGCGGCCGCCCCGGTCGGACCGAGGAGGGGATTCGACACGTCGCAGGCGATCCGCAGGTCCACCGCTGCGAGGCGCGGGTCGAGGCCATCGAGGTCCACCCGGTTCGGCTCGATGACCGCCCCGAGCGCGCGCAGGATCCCCGCTCCGCCATCGTTCGTGGCACTGCCCCCGATCCCGAGGGTGATCCGGGTCACGCCCGCATCGACAACGGCGTGCAGGACCTCGCCGGTTCCGAAGGTCGTGGCTCCCAGCGGATCGTGCTCATCGGACGAGAGACGCGACAGGCCCGAGGCCTCGGCCAGCTCGACGAACGCTCGCTCGCCGTCGGCGGAGCGCAGCCACGCCGCATCCACCGGCCGCCCGATCGGATCGGAGACCCCGCACGATCGGCGCTCCCAGCCGCCGGCAAATTCGATCGCCTTCAGCGTGCCTTCGCCGCCATCGGCCAGCGGCGCGTAGGCGAGGTCGTCGTCGGGCCGAGCGCGGCGCCATCCGTCGGCGAGCGCCCGGGCGATCTCCACCGAGGTCAGCGAGCCCTTGAACGAATCGGGCGCGAACACCACCCGGAATCGCGGGGCAGCCACCGATCCCACGGCGGTCCCTAGCGCAGCGACGTTTCGAGGACCGGGCTGCCCGCCTCCTGGCGGCGCTCGAGGTACTCGGGGATCCGGATCATCGGCGGTCGCTCCACGTCGGCGAGTTCGATGACCTCCAGCGACAGGCGTCCTCGTCCCGAGCGCGGCAGCTTCATCGTGGAGCCGAGCTCAGCGAACAGGCGCGCCTTGCGTCGCTCCTCGAGCCGCTTCATGACGGCCTGGAGGATCACGAACGACATCCGCGACAGCCCCTCGAGCTCCTGGTTGCGGTGGACGCGTCGCTCGAGGTCAACCTGGCCCAGACCTTCCACGCCCACGCGCTCTGCGGCGTCGATGAGGTGGCCGATCTCCACCGCGTAGCCGGTGAAGAACGGGATCGATTCGAGGAGCGAACGGCGCCCGGCATACTCACCGGCGAGCGGCTGGATGAGGCCGGACAGCTCGGGGAAGAAGAGGTTGAGCAGCGGTCGCGCGACGAGCTCGGTGACCCGGCCCCCGCCGCCCTCCTTGAGGACTCCGTCCTCGACGATGGGACGCTGATAGTAGCCCTTGACGTACTGCAGTCGCGGTTCGTGCAGCAGCGGCCCGAGCGTCCCGTAGGCCATCCGCGGATGCCAGTTCTTCACGTCCGTGTCCGCCCACACGATGATGTCGCCGGACGCCTCGTAGAGCGACTTCCACAACGCCTCGCCCTTGCCGTGGAACGCCCCGTAGCGGGGCAGGATGTCCTTGTGGAGGACCACGCGGGCACCCTCGGCCTCGGCGATGTCGCGCGTCCGGTCGGTCGACTCCGAGTCGATCACGAGGACTTCGTCGAAGAGCGGGACCCGCTCGACCATGTCGCGGATCGCCCGGCGGACGATCTGGCCGATCGTGTCCTGCTCGTTGAGCGTGGGCAGGACCAGGCTGACCGTGATCTTCTGCTTCTCCTTGAGATGGACGAGACGGCGCAGGTCGCTGAACTCGGCGTGGTGGAAGTTGGCCTCGCCGAACCAGCGCTCGACGCGGGCCGGGATGGACCGCGAGGCCTCGGCGGCGCGATCGGCCGCGGCCAGCGTCTCGGCGCGCTGGGCCAGTTGCTCGAACGTCTGGCGACCGATCGGCTCACGCGTCTTCACCACGACCACGGCGGCCCTGGCCCGTGCGGCGATGGCCTCGGGCATGGCCCCGAACAGGTGTGTCGAGCCGTCCTGCGAGGTGGATGCGGCGGCCGCGCCCATCACCACGAGGTCCACCTTGTCGGCCTCGCGGAGGATGGCGCTGCGCACATTGGCGGCCTCGCGCACGATTCCCTCGGCGCGTCCGCCGGTGTGCTGCTTGATGAAGGCATTGAGCGCCCGCTCTGCCTGGGCCCGGACCGCGACGGTGATTCCGGGCGGGACCAGGTGCAGGACCGACAACTCGGCGTCGTGTCGCTGGGCGATGGCGTGCGCGAATCGGATCGCCAGCTCCGCGTGGGGGCCGCCGCGGACCGGCACGAGGACCCGCCTGATCTCGCGCGAGCCGCGCTGCTTGACAACGGCGATATCGCACGGCGTTTCGCGCACGACCTCGTCGATGGTCGGCGAGAACACGAGGGGCCCGTTGCCGTTGCGACCCGCCGGCGTCTTGCCGCCCCAGCCGAACACGATGAGGTCGGCCTCGAGTTCGGCGGCGGCTTCCACGATCCCCTCGGCGGCATGACGGCCGATCCGTACGATCGGATGGATCGTCGTCCCATCGGGGACGAAATCGAGCACCTTCTGGATGAGCCGGCGGGCATGACGAGCCCGGGACGCGCCCTCGGAGAGCGCCATGCCCTCGGGCACCTCGACGATCCCGAGGGCCGTCAGCTCGCCGGTCCGGGGCTCCAGCAGGTCCGCCCCGAGGCCGATCAGCTCCTCCGCGGTGGCCGGGTTGGCGACCGGGATCAGGATCCGCGCGGGGAGAGGCTCGTGGCTCATTCGGCCCCGACCGGCGCGGCCCGGGCCGACGTCGCCACGCCGGATTCGGCGGCATCCGCGGCTTCGGCCGTTTTCCACGCCTCGATGAGGTAGGGCTTCAGCAGCTCGAACTCGCGCGCCTGGCGCATCACGCGCTCCTCCGCCTGGTCCGTGGTCAGGTCGCGGTTCTCGATGATGAAGCTCGCCACGCGCCCGAAATAGACCGGCACGAACGACGCGACCACGCGATCCACGCCGTCGGGATCGTTCCGGGCGACCACGATCAGGTCGTACACCGCGCGCGCCCACAGGTCGTCGGGAAAGTGGTAGCCGGCCAGCGCCTCGGCCATCTGCGCCGTCGTCGGCGTGGCGGCGCCCGGAGCATCCATGTCCAGCTTTGCCCGCGCGGCCTCGCCCATGCGGCCGGCCTCCGCCGCAAGCTCGAGGATCGCCTCGGCATTTGCCGAGGCGAACATGCCCTGCCAGGTGTCGGCGAGGGTCAGGCCCCCGTTGTGAAATTCGGACACGAGACGCACGGTATTGACATCGAGCGGCGGCGGATCGGCGATCCTCTCGAATCCGTAGGCGGGCACCTCGTGACTGCCTCGGATCCCCAACCAGCGATCCGCGTGTCGAACCGCGAGGCGCAGGATCGTCCCGACGACCTGACGGAACATTGGCCCGAGGTCCGACCCGGGATCCTTCGGGTCGTGCACCTTGGAGCCGAGGCGCGTCTGGCAGATCGCAAACCCGCCCGCCAGCGCCGTCGTCGTCATCCAGATGTCGATGCCGAACTTGCTGATGTCGTCGGTCCAATCCTCGGCCGCGAGGTACGCCTTGACCAGGTCGCCGCTCACGCCGAAGTCGCCGCCGATCGGCTGTCGGATGCGATGTCCGTACAAGCTTCGGGTCAGCGGGTAGGTGACGGTGTTCGTGATCGTGCCGTCGTATTTGTAGCGGGAATAAAGCGGCGCCACGAAGTCGTAGCCGCCCTTCAGGATGGGTCCGGCCAGCAGCTCGACCCATTCGGGCAGGATCGAACGCAGGTCCGAGTCCACGACGACCAGCGCCTGGACCTCGAGGGCATCGGCAATCTCGAAGATCGTGCGCAACGCGGCGCCCTTGCCGCCGACGCCGTCGATCTCGGGATACGTCAACGACACGCGCGACAGCTTGTTGGTGGGCCGGACGAGGAGGATCTCCTCGACGTAGTCCGGTGGTTCGGTCTCGACGACGACGCGCTGCGTTCCGTCGGGTGAACCAGCGTCCGAATTGACCACGACCGGGCGAAGGTCGGGAAAGTACTGGACGAGCCCGGCCTGTGCGGCGTGGACCACGTAACCGATCGTTGCGGCGTTCTTGAAACTGGGGATCCCCACCATGATGTCGGCCCGTCCGAGGCGGGCGATCTCGTCCTTGATGGCAGTGGTCAGCAGACTGTGGGGCATCCGGCCCACCGTACCATCCCCCGACCGACGTTGCCATGCGGCGGTCCGCGAGCCGGGTTCAGCGGCGAGGAATCAGCGCAGTTGCCCAGTCATCGGCGCGTTCCCCGGGACGGTAGCGGCCGTTGGCGTCGCGAACGGCGACCTCGCGGAATCCGAAGGCGCGCCATTGCGCATACCACGCCTCGAGCGGCGGCCGAACATGCACGCTATTGCGCACGAGGTCGGACTCGGCAACGACGGACTCGAGGAGCCGCTTGCGCTCGAGCAGCGGTACATCGACGAGGGGGGTGTCGTCGATCCACAGGAGGTCGATGGCGACGAAGGCGACCGGTCCCTCGGTCGGCATTGGCTCGCGACGCGCGTGGTCTGCCTCCAGCCGATCACGGCGGCGATCCCGCCGGTTGCTCCCGCCGAGCAGGAGCTGGCGGCCCATGTCGGCAGGGCCGACGCCCTCGAGGGCGTCGAAGCCGATCCCCACGCCGACCGTGCCGCGCGTGGGCGCGGCCGTCAGGTGGCCGTCGAGGATCGCGGTGTCCGTCCCGGTTGCGGCGACCGCGGCGGCGATGGCCTGCGTGAGATCGTCGCCGACAGCTGGGCGATCCCCCCGTTCGTCGCGGATCTGGACATCCGAACCGGTCACCAGGACGAGGACGCGCGGGCCGTTCCAGGCCGGCTCGACGATCGGGTTGCGGACGTCGCGAGCCGGTCGGGACCCGAACTCCATCGGTCGCCAGGCCTGGGCGGCGTCGAGCGCGTCGCGGGGGAGGGTGGTCGCGCTCATCGGCCGATCGTACACTGGTCGCCGGGACGGCTCGACGGGACCCTCGACGAACCGGACCAACAGGGCGCCCGAGCGGGGACTATCATCGTCCCGTGGCGACCGCCGACGGCCGATCGACCTCCAAGTCTCCGGGGCGAGGCCTCGGCGGGATGACACCATCCGGCCGCGCGATTGTCCCCGTAGCCTGGTCGCTGTACGACTTCGCCAACACGATCTTCAGCTTCGTCGTGGTGTCGAGCGCAATCGGCCTGTGGCTGACCGAAACCGGCCAATTCGGCGAGCGCGACGGCAACTTCCTGCTGAGTATCGCGATCGTCGCGAGCGTCGGGTTGAATGCACTGGTGTCTCCGATCCTCGGCGCCCTGTCTGACATCGGCGGGCGCCGGTTGCCGTTCCTGCTGGCGTTTACCCTGGCGTGTGTCGTTGCGACCGCGTTCATTACCTCGGGCTCCGCGACCACTGGCCTGCTCCTGTTCATCGTCGCCAATTTCTCCTACCAGGCCGCGCTCATCTACTACGACGCGACACTGCGCACCGTCAGCCGCCCCGAATCGCGCGGCCGCCTGTCGGGGATCGGCGTGTCGATCGGCTATCTCGGGACGATCGTCTCGGGCCTGCTCATCGTCCTGCTGGACGTGGACCTCGCGGATCGCTTCCGCTTCGCGGCGATCCTCTTCGCGATCTTCGCCGTACCGATCTTCCTGATAGTGCGCGAGGAGCCCGGGGAGCGGCGGCTGAGCCGTGCCGACATCGCGGGTTCGTGGAACCAGATCTTCCGGACCGTGGCGCACGCCCGCGAAGTGCCCGGTCTGTTCCGGTTCCTGGTCGGTCGCTTCTTCTACTCCGACGCTGTGAACACGGTGATCGTGGTGATGAGCATCGTCGCGGTCCGCGCGATCGGCCTGACCGAGGAGGTGGCGCTCCTCGTCCTCCTTGGACTGACTGTGGTGGCCGTCGTGGCGAGCTTCGGCTGGGGCCGTCTCGTCGACCGGTGGGGCCCGCGGCGAACCCTCATGGTGATCCTGTGGTCGTGGGCGATCGGCCTCCTGCTTGGCGGCATCTCCCTGGGGTTCGGGGCGTCACCGGTCGGACTCGCGATGTTCCTGGTGGCCGGGGCGATCCTCGGCAGCGGCCTCGGCGGCGTTCAGGTTGCGGATCGCGTGTTCATGCTGCGGCTGTCTCCGCCGGAGCGACTGGGCGAGTTCTTCGGGCTGTACGGGCTCGCCGGCAAGGGTGCGCAGGTCATCGGCCAGCTGCTGTACGGCCTGATCCTGTTGGTGTTCTTCGACACGCTGGGTGTGGGCGCCTACCAGCTTGCCGTGGCCAGTCTGCTTGTCACGATGCTCATCGGCGTCTGGTTGATCCGCCCCGTGTCCGACCTTTGGTCGGGATCCGGCGAGCTGGGACCGGGCGAGGGGGCAGCGCCACCACCGCCCAGCCTCATGCCGTCGCAGTCGCCGCTCGAGCCGCGCTGATCCAGCTGTGATTCCCGGACACGAGGTTCCGGGGATGCGCGCCCACAGGTGATTAGCCCGGGTCATCAGATCCGGGCGGAGCGAGCGTGACGATGCACCAAAAACGTCAGAGTCGCTGACCCGTCAAGCTCGCTGACGCCCGATCTCATTAGTGGGAGTCATCAACGATGGGGCCAGACGCCGACCCCGCCCTGTGACGTGCCGGCTCCTCCAGTCCTGCCCGGACCTCAGTCCGCGTAGCCGGCCGGGTTGCTCCGGCGCCAGGCCCAGGCCGACCCGATCATGTTCTCGAGTCGCGACCGCTCCGGGGTCCAGCCCAGCACCGCCCGTGCGCGGTCTGCCGACGCCACGAGTTCCGGTGGATCGCCGGCGCGGCGCGGTTCCACAGCGTGCGGAATCGGCCGTCCGACGACAGCCCCGGCAGCAGCGAGAACCTCCCTGACGCTGAATCCAGCGCCGCTGCCCAGGTTGCAGACGAGGGGCACATCCGTCCGCGGGTCGTCGGGTGCGGTGGCCTCGATGGCAGCGAGGTGGGCGTCGGCCAGGTCGGCCACGTGGATGTAGTCGCGGATCGCCGTGCCGTCCGGGGTGGGGTAGTCGTCGCCGAACAGGGACAGCGCCGGGCCGTCCTCGGCCGCCCGGAGCACGTTCGGGATCAGATGCGTCTCCGGATCGTGCCGCTCCCCGACGCGATCCGTCGCCCCGGCCACGTTGAAGTAGCGCAGGGTCACGCTGCGCATCCCGTGCGACACGCCGTACCCGGCGAGTGCCCGCTCGAAGGCGGCCTTCGTCTCGCCGTACGGGTTGATCGGGCGGATCGGGTCGTCCTCCTCGATCGGTGTTCGGTCCGGGAGCCCGTAGACCGCGGCCGTCGAACTGAAGACGAACCGCCCGACACCAGCCGCGCGGGCGGCCTCGAGCAGCGCGATCCCCCCGCCCACGTTGGCCCTCCAGTAGCGCGCCGGGTCGGACACGGATTCACCGACCAGGGAGCGTGCCCCGCAGTGGAGGATCGCCTCGATCCGCTCCATCTCGAGGATCGAGGTGCTGAGGTCGGCGTCGCCGTAGGAGCCCAAGCGGACGGCCGCGGCGGGCGCCACGGCCGCGCGATGGCCGGTCGAGAGGTCGTCGAGCACGACAACGTCGTGGCCCGCCGCGAGCAATGCGTCGACGGATGCCGCTCCGACGTAGCCCGCCCCACCGGTCACGAGGATTCGCATCAGCGACGCCCGAACAGGCGAGTGGCAGGCATCGGTCCAGACGATAGCGGGTCGACCGGGCCGACCGGGTCAGCCGCGTCGGCCACGTCGGCGGTCGCAGGCTCCGCTGCGTGGCGGCGAGCCGCCGCATTGTCGGGATCGATCGCGAGGGCTGGGTCGGCCTCGAGCAGCCACTCGATCACGGCTCGTCGTCCATCAGCCTGCGCGCGAGAAGGAGGAGCGTCGGGCGATCGTTGAGCGCCGGATCCTCCACCACCCGATCCAGGAGCGCCTCCAGGAGAGCACCGATCGATGGTCCCTGGACGAGCCCGAGTTGATCGATGAGGTCTCCGCCGTCGATCGCCAGATCGGCCAGGTCGAGCGCAACCTGCGCCTCGAGCTCGCGCGCGATCCGCATCCGCAGCTCGGCGAGACGACCGGCGCCGGGCTCGTGCCCGCTCCCGACGTTGTCGGCTGCGCGGAGGTCGAGCAGGTCATCGAGAGCATCACGACCGACGTTGCCGATGAACCGTCGGACGGCGACATCGCTCCAGGCCGGCTCGTAGCCGAACATGTGTTGGCGAACGAGGTGAACGACGCGGTCCACGACGGAGCGTGGATAGCGGAGTTGCTCGAGGAAGGCCCGGGCCATCTCGGCACCCACGGTTTCATGCCCGTGGAAGTGGCCATCGGCGGCAGACGACGGCTTCCCGATGTCATGGAGCAGGGCGGCGAGCCGAACCGTCGGCCGCTCGATCGGGGCGGCGTCGACAGTTCGCAGGGTGTGGTCCCACAGATCCTCGCCGGGTGTCTTGTTCTGGGGCACACCCAGCTGGATCGCGAGGTCCGGCCAGAGCACGTCGAGCAGGCCGGTCTCGGCCATGAGGCGCAGTCCGACCGACGGCAGCGCCGCGCCGAGCAGGCGATCCAGCTCCGCGGCGACGCGCTCCTGCGACAGGTGGGCGGCCAGCCCCGCGTTCTCGCGGATCGCGGCAAGCGTGTCCGCTTCCACGGCAGCCGGAAGAGTGGTAGCCAGGCGGACTGCCCGGATCATCCGCAGTGCGTCTTCGCGGAAGCGCAGCCGCGGGTCGCCGACGGCGCGGAGGATTCGTGCCGCCGCATCGGACCGGCCGTTGAACGGATCGACCAGCCCGGGAGCCGGATCGGGCGGCCCGTCCAGCGCCGAACCGTCCACCACCGAACCGTCCACCACCGACCCGGGCGGAGGGGCGCCCCAGGCCATCGCGTTCATCGTGAAGTCCCGGCGCGCCAGGTCGTCCTCGACGGAATCCCCGAACGCGATCCGGTGCGGGCGTCGGAAGTCGGCGTACTCGTGGTCGATCCGGAACGTGGTGATCTCGTGAACCGCGCCGCCCTCGCGCACGGCCACCGTTCCGAAGCGGTTCTCGTAGACCGCGCCGGGAAAGATCTCCAGCAGGCGATCGGGACGCGCATCGGTGGTGAGGTCCCAGTCGGCGGCCCGCCGCCCCAGGACGACGTCACGCAGCGCGCCGCCCACGACGTACGCCTCGTGCCCGTTCGCCCACAACCGCCGCAGGAGCGTCCAGACCGGCGACGGTATGGCCGACGCAATCTCGTCGGAGCTCGACACGAACCCGGCCGGCCCGATCAGTTCCGGCCGAGGAACAGGTAGGTCCGCCAGGCCTCGTTGCGCTCGTCGGCGAGATATGGCGTGAACAGCGAGTAGAGATCGGCGCGCGGCTCGAACGGCTCGCGGACCAGCGGCAGGTGGACCTCGGAGAGGGACTTGCCGCCTTTTCGATGGTTGCACGCCTTGCACGCCGTCACGAGATTGTCCCAGGAGTGAGTCCCGCCGCGATGGCGCGGCACGACATGATCGATCGTCAGGTCCTTTGCCTGATGGCCGCAGTACTGGCAGGTGTGCCGATCGCGACTGAAGATCTCACGCCGCGTGAGCCGGACGCGCGGTCGGGGCCGCCGAACGTGGTGCTGAAGTCGAATGACCGAGGGAGCCTGGAACTCCCGGCTGGGCGTGCGAATCACCTGGTGGTCGAACTCGAGCACCTCGGCTTTCTCGCCGAAGAGGAGCCGGAACGCACGTGGCAGGTTCGTGACATTCAACGGCTCGTAGTTCTGGTTCAGGACGAGCACCACCCCGTTCATGCGCGGCATGCTAGCAAACGCTCCAGATCGCGCTCTTGGTTCAGCCCCGCCCGATCGCGGCCCCGGTCGTGGGATCCCAGCCGCCCGCCTGGCCAACCTTGGAGGCGACCGGGCGCCCCAGGGCGCCGGCGATGAACCGCCCGGCTTCCAGCACGCCGGCGAGATCGACCCCGTGGTCCCAGCCGGAGGCATCGAGGTAGTAGATCAGGTCCTCGGTGGCGAGGTTGCCGGCAGCGCCTGGCGCGTAGGGACAACCACCCGTGCCGCCGGTCGATGCGTCGAACGTGCGAATCCCCGCGTCCAGGCCCGCGGCCACGTTCGCGAGGGCGGTGCCTCGTGTGTCGTGGAAGTGATAGGCGATGCGCTCGATCGGGATCCCGGCGGCCACGGCCCGACTCGTCAACGTCCCGACCTGGTGCGGCACGGCCACTCCGATGGTGTCTCCGAAACAGACCTCGTCCACGCCCAGGTCCAGCAAGCGCAGCGCGACCTCGACCGCGCGGTCCGGATCCACGGCGCCGGTGTAGGGACACCCGAACGCGGTCGACACGTAGGCCCGCCGCCACCAGTCCCGGGCCTCGGCCCGCCGCAGGACCGGCCGGAAGGCGGCCAGCGAGGCATCCACCGTCATCCCGATGTTGTGTTCGGTGAACGCGTCGGTCGCGGCGGTGAACACCGCGATCGCCTCGGCGCCGGCGGCCTCGGCCCGGTCCATGCCACGCTCGTTCGGGACGAGGACCGGATAGCGCAACCCGGCTCGCCGGGGGAGCGATGGGAGCAGCACGTCCGCGTCCGCCAGCTGGGGGATCACGCGCGGCGAGACGAAGCTGGTCGCCTCGATCTCGGCGAGGCCAGCCGAGGTGAGGAGCTCGATGAACCGCCGCTTGTCGCCCGTGGCAACGACGCCGGCCTCGTTCTGGAGACCGTCGCGAGGGCCCACCTCGTAGACGCGGACTCGACTGGACATCAGCTCTGGATGAACGCGGCCTGCCGCCTGGACGTCCCGGTCAACCCCGCGGGGGCGTCATTGCCCGTTCGATCCGGGCGATCTCGACCTCGATCTGTCCCAGCTCCTCGGCGGCGTCGCGGAAGGCCTCGCTGCCGAGCTCGGCAGCGGACCGCGCACGGCGCGCTTGTGCATGGCGCTGGAGCAGGGCCTCGCGCGTGCCGGGGAGCCTGGGCCTGGTCGGGCGCTCTGACATGGGATCGAGCCTCCTCATCGTGGTTCGCGAGAGCGTAGCGCGATTGCCCTCACGACGGGGTGATGAGGGCAAGGATCTGGCCGCGACCGACCTGGTCGGTGGCACGCACGGCGATGTCGCCGATCGTGCCCGACACCGGCGCAGCCACGATGTGCTCCATCTTCATCGCCTCGATCGTGACAACGGGTTGGCCCATCTCGACGGAGTCGCCGTTCGAGACGTGCACCGCGAGGACGGAGCCGGGCATCGGCGCGACCACGTCACCACCGGCTCCGCCACGGGCGTGGGCGAGCGCCGATCGCGCGGCCCGATCGACGTCGGGCGGCGGTGCCAGCCGGAACGCGACGCTTCGACCGCCGACATCGACGTGGACCTCGTCAGCGGTCCGGACGGCCTCGCGGGCCACAGCGGCTGCAGGATCGAGCCGGACGACCCGGACCACGTCATCGGCGGAGACCGATACGGCGGAGACCGATACGGCTGCCGGTGCATTCGTTCGCCAGCCGCCCGTCCACGGTGTCGCGGCCGCGCTGCCTGTTGCGGCCGCCCTGCCGGTCGTCCCTGCTAGCAGGCGCGCGGCCCGCTGCCACGCCGCATCCGGGGCGGCGACCCGATCCTCCCAGCCATCGGGCGGCCAGATCCGCTCCAGCGTGTCGATCCGCGCCAGGCCTGAGAGGACGGCGGGTGCCCGGACAAGCCAGCGCAGGAAGCGGAGGTTCGTGGTCAGCCCGAGGACGAGCGTGTCGTCCAGGGCTCGCGCCAGCCGGGCGAGTGCTTCGTCCCTGTCCCGCCCGTGAGCGATGACCTTGGCCAGCATGGGGTCGAACCGGCTCGAGATCTCCGTGCCGAGTTCCACCCCCGCGTCAACCCGGATGCCCGGACCATCCGGCCAGCGGAGGGCGGCGATCCTCCCGGTCGCTGGGAGGAATCCCACCTCCGCGTCCTCCGCGTAGAGGCGGACCTCGACGGCATGTCCGGTCGGTCGCACATCTCCACGGTCGAAACCGAGCGCCTCACCGGCGGCGATCCGGAGCTGGTCTGCGACGAGGTCGCGCCCGGTCACGGCCTCGGTGACCGGGTGCTCCACCTGGAGACGCGTGTTCATCTCGAGGAACCAGACACGGTCGCGATCGTCCACGAGGAACTCGCAGGTCCCGGCCCCTACGTAGCCCACGGCGCCGGCGAGGGCAAGGGCGTAGCCGCCGAGCCGATCGCGAACAAGGGGGGCGAGGCCCGGGGAGGGCGACTCCTCGAGGACCTTCTGGTGGCGGCGCTGGATGGAGCAATCGCGTTCACCCAGGTGGACTCCGTTCCCGTGGGCGTCGAACAGAACCTGGATCTCGACATGGCGCGGCCCCTCGAGGAGCCTCTCGAGGATCAACCGATCGTCGCCGAACGCGGCTCGCGCCTCGCGCCGCGCAGCAGCAAGCGCGTCGGCCAACCGCGCCCGATCGCGGACGGCGTGCATTCCCTTGCCGCCGCCCCCGGCGGCCGGCTTGACGAGGAGCGGCAGGCCGATCCGATCTGCTTCCATCGTGAGTCGTGCGTCGTCCTGATCGTTGTCGTCATAGCCGGGGATCACCGGCACATCGAGCGACATCGCGAGCCGACGCGCCGCGCCCTTGTCGCCCATCGTCCGGATCGCGGCCGCGGGTGGACCCACCCAGATGAGGCCGGCAGCATCGACCGCCTCCGCAAACGTGGGGCTCTCGGCCAGGAAGCCGAACCCGGGATGGACCGCGTCGGCGCCCGCGGCACGCGCCGCGTCCACGACTCGGCCGACGTCCAGGAGGTTCAGCCCGCCCGGGCCGTCCAGCTGGGGAATGATCGCCATGATCCCCAGGCGAGCACACGTTCTCGAGATGCGGGCTGCGATCTCGCCACGGTTGGCCACGAACAGGCGATGGATCTTTCCCGATCCGGTCGAAGCAGGCGAGACTTCGGATCGCGGCGCTGAATCCGATGTCGCCAACGCGTCAATCGCGTCAATCGCGACACGCCAGCGCCCACCGACACGTCGCGCCGGCAGCCGACCCGTCACGATCCAGCGCTGCACGGACCGCGTCGTCGCCCCGATCCGATCCGCGGCCTGCCGTGGGGTGAGTTCATCGGGCATGAGTGGCGCGATTGTCGCATAGTCGGCGTCGCCTGCCGGTGCCTACAATCAGATCGATGACGAAGCTCGTCCCATATCGACCGCCCCGCATCCCGGCCGACGAGGTCGTGGGTCGTGGCCGGGCCGTGCTTGACGAGATGGATCGGCGACGCAGCATCCGCGCCTTCTCCCCGGATCCCGTCCCGCGCGAGGCCATCGAACTGGCCATCCGCGCCGCATCGACGGCACCTTCGGGGGCCCACCAGCAACCATGGGCGTTCGTGGCCGTGAGCGACCCGGCGATCAAGCACCAGATTCGCCTGGCGGCCGAGGCTGAGGAGCGCGAGAGCTACGAGGGCGGGCGAATGCCGCAGGAGTGGCTCGACGCCCTTGAACCGATCGGCACGGACTGGCACAAGGACTTCCTCGACGTCGTGCCCTGGATCGTCGTCCTGTTCGAACAGGTCAACGGCCGGTTCCCGGACGGCCGCACGAAGAAGCACTACTACGCTCGCGAGAGCGTCGGCATCGCCTGCGGCATGTTCATCGCCGCGATCCACCGGATGGGCCTCGCGACGCTGACCCACACACCTTCGCCGATGGGCTTTCTGACCGAGATCCTGGGTCGCCCAGGGAACGAGCGCCCCTTCGTGCTGCTCCCGGTTGGTTACCCGGCGCCCGGCGCCGAGGTGCCCGACCTGACCCGAAAACCACTGGACGAGATCGCGGTGTTCTTCGAGTCGGGGTCGGGGGAGGGGCGCTCCGGTGATGCATCCCAGTAATCGATGCCGGGCATAGCGAGCGTGGCGCTGCACGGATTCTGACGTTCTTGGCGCATCGCCAAGCTCACTGAGGTCGGATCTGATCACCCGGGCTAATCAACTCCGCATTGGCGTTCACGAAGGCCCCGCGAGCGGGGATCCGCTTCGTTCGCGGGTTCAGCCGCCGGTGCCCTCGTCCGGGTCCGGTGCCCAGGCGGGAGGACGTTTCTCCGAGAACGCCCGGAACCCCTCCTGCGCCTCATCTGAGATGCGCTGCCGGGCGATGACCCGGGCGGTGTGCCACTTCGAGGAACCATGGCCGAGGCCGCGCACCTCGCGCACGATCGCCTTTGCCGCACGGGTCGCGGTCGGCCCGGCGTCCAGGACGTCGGCGACGGCCACCTCGACGGCCGCGTCGAGGGCCGCCTCGCCCTCGACGACCTCGTGGACGAGACCGATCCGCTGGGCCCGGATGGCGTCGAATCGGCGCCCGCCGGGAAAGAGAGCACGTGCGTGGGACTCCCCGATCTTGGC
>JANNUK010000253.1:0-2477 GCA_031395155.1 Chloroflexota bacterium
GGTCGCTACGACGACATCCTCGACGCGATCGGTCACACGCCGCTCGTCGAGATCCCGCGGATGTCGCCAAACCCTGCGGTCCGGATCTTCGCCAAGCTCGAGTTCATGAACCCCACAGGCTCGGTCAAGGACCGCGTCGCGAAATACCTCGTCGAGGACCTCGAGACGCGGGGCCTGCTCCACGAGGACTCGATCATCCTCGAGCCGACGTCCGGCAATACCGGCATCGCCCTGGCGATGATCGGTCGCCGCAAGGGCTACCGCGTGGCGCTTGTGATGCCCGACAACATCACCATGGAGCGACGCCAGATGGCGGCGCTGTTCGGGGCGGAGGTCATCGATTCGCCCGGCGAGCAGGGTTCGAACGGGGCGATCGCATTGGCCAAGCACCTCGTCGAGAAGGACCCGCGGTTCGTCATGCCCTACCAGTACGGCAACCCCGCCAACCCGCAGGCTCATTACGAGACAACCGGCCCGGAGATCCTCGCCGACTGTCCGGAAGTCGACGTGTTCGTGGCCGGGCTCGGGACGGGCGGGACCTTGATGGGCGTATCGCGCTACCTGCGCGAGCACAAGCCGGGCGTCCGAATCGTTGCCGTCGAGCCGCTGCCCGGAGAAAACGTCCAGGGCCTTCGCTCGCTCGACGAAGGCTTCGTGCCCGAGATCATCGACCCGTCGCTGCTCGACGCGAAGTTCCTCGTTTCCAATCGGGATTCGATCGCGGCGCTGCGCGAACTCGTCTTTCGGGAGGGGATCTTCGCCGGTCCGTCCTGCGGGGCGGTGCTGGTGACGGCGGCGCGGGTTGCGAGCACGATGGAGCAGGGGACGATCGTCGCGCTGTTGCCCGACGGGGGATGGAAGTACCTGTCCGCGGGCACGTTCAGCCGCGACCTCGACGAGATGGAGGACGACCTCGAGGGCGGGGTCAGCTGGTGGTGAGCCGCCATCCCGGCCCTGATTCGGTCATCGTTCCCGACGACATTCGCGCGGCCATCGTGGCCCAGGCGCACGCCGAGGACCCGAACGAGTCATGCGGGCTGGTCATCGGCGATCGCCCGCCCGCCGAAGGTGGCGTCACGTTTCGCTACGAGCCGCTCCGCAACCTGGCGGCATCGCCGTACCTCTACGAAATCCACCCGGACGACCTGTACCGCCTGACAATCGAGACCGACGAGGCCGACGAGGTCTTCTGGGCGATCGTCCACTCCCACACGCACACGGCGGCCCGTCCGTCGCCGACCGACATTCGCCAGGCGTTCTACCCGGACGCGCTGTACATCCTGCTGTCGCTGGACCCCGGCGAAGCCGACCCCACGACCGGCGCCGAGAGCCTCCGGGCGTGGCGGATCATCGACGGGGACGTGCACGAGGTCGAGATCGACCGCGGCTGACCCGGGATTCGCGGCGGTGCCTCAGCGAACGATGAGCACTGAGCAGTGGGCGTGGAGCAGCACGTTTCTGGCCACCGATCCCAGCATGGCCCGAACGAGCCCGGTCCGACCGCGTGAGCCGAGGACGATGAGCCCCGATCCCCGGGCCTGAGCCGTCTCGAGGATCCGATGGGCGGCATCGCCCTCGGCGGTGATCGCCTCCGCGCGGCGCCCTGCCATTCCCAGGCGTTCGGCACCGGCGCTCGCGATCGCGGTGGCCTGCTCACGGGCAGCCGCGACGTCTGCCGCATACGCGGTCAACACGTCGTCATACATGGTCGGTGCGACGCCCACGATCCACGGGCCGGACACCTCCGCCACCGAGACAACGGCGCACGGTTCGTCGGCGAACGCGGACCAGGACGCGACCATCGTCATCGCCCGCTCCGCTGCGGGCGAACCGTCGTCGGCCACCAGGATCGGCCCGATGACCGGTCGGCGGGCGACGAGGACCGGGCACGGCGCGTGATCGACGACCTCGGACGACGTCGAGCCGATGAGCATCGACGCGATCGGGCCATGTCCACGGTTGCCGAGGATCACCAGATCCGCTCCGAACGAGCGTGCCTCGTCCACGATGCCCGTTGCCGCACGACCCTCGCGTCGAACGGAATCGACGGTGACGCCGGTGCGGCGGAGGTCCCGCTCGGTGGTCTCGAGCGCCGTCGTGATGCTTCGGACGAGCTCGTCGTAGAGCTCGCCGAGATTGCCCGGTCCGGGCGCCAGCCACGGAGTCGGGATAACGCCGACGGGACGCTCGACGACCGCGACCACGCGAATCGCCGTTCCGTCCGGCCACGCCAGCGACGCCGTCAGGTCTCGTGCAACGGTCGCGCTCTCCGATCCGTCGGTTGCCAGCAGGATCCGCATCGGGCACCTCCTCGTGCCCCTTGATCATCGTCTCGACATGGAGCGATCGGCACCGGGCGAAGGCACCGTCGGAGGGGGCCATCCGGCCCGATCGGCGGCTCAGCCGACCCGCGCGGCGAGTGCCTCGATCAGGCTCACCTCTGTCGGTGTCGAACCGAGATCGAGACGGGCGCCGAC
>JANNUK010000270.1:0-2347 GCA_031395155.1 Chloroflexota bacterium
ACCTGCCACGTGGTGCCGATCGTGGTGTTCCCGTTCGTGAACGAGTCGATCTGCTTCGTGTAATCGGCCCAGTACTCACCGACCGCCGGCTTCTGCTTCTTGAGCAGGTCCACCGCGGCTGCGAGCTGCGTGGCGTCGAGCGAGTAGGGGTTCTTGATGCCGAGGTCCGGGTTCGTGGCCATCAGGACGACCGCAGCATCGGCGATGTAGATCGGCGCGTCGTACACGGAGAACTTGCCCGCGTACGGCGAGTTGGGATCGAACATCTGGGCCCAGCTCGTCGGCGCCGGATCGACCAGGTCGGTTCGCCACATGAGCAGGTTCGCACCACGCCCGTGAGGCACGCCGTAATGGACGCCGTCGACGGTGTTGTAGTCCTGGTCCTTGAGGTCGTCGAAGATCTGGGCGTAGCTCGGGATCAGGTCGACGTTGACCGGCTGGACGAAATTCCCCGCCACGAGACGAAGGCTCGCGTCACCGGACGCCGACAGCACGTCGTACTGCTCAGGGTTCGTCTGGAACA
Source organism: Chloroflexota bacterium (assembly GCA_031395155.1). GTDB lineage: Bacteria > Chloroflexota > Limnocylindria > Limnocylindrales > CSP1-4 > CAKKPP01. The sequence goes on from JANNUK010000270.1 coordinate 524, forward strand.
ATGTGAACGCCTCGTCCGACGTGCCGAAGACCTGGACCGTCACCTGGCAGCCTGTCTCGGTCTCGAATGACGAGATCCAGTCGACAGCCGGATCTGTGGATCCATCCTCGGCATATCCCGGCCAGGCCAGCACGCTGAGTTTGCCCTCGCCGTCGCCGACACTCGTGGGCAGCGTTGGCCCGGCCGTGGCGCCGCCGCCGCCGGTGGTACAGGCCGCGGCCACGAGCGTCGCCGTCGCGGCCAATGCAATGAACCGTGAGATCCTCATTCCTAGCTCTCCTCCACCATCCCACTCCCGTCCTTGATCGGGAGCACATGCTGTCGCTTCCACATGAGGCGGACAGCCTTGCCTCTCGCGGCGAGTACGTCCGTTGACGACGTCGCCAGATTTTGTTGCGTGACGACGAGCTCCGAGCCGGCGTCGAGCGACACGATATATCTCGTATCGGGCCCCACATAGACCACGTCGCGAATCCGCCCCGAGGCGGCGATCTCGTCATCGCCGACGGGGGCATCGGATTCGGCAAGACGGATCTTTTCGGGCCTGACGGTGAACGTCCCTTCCTGCCCGATGATACTTCGCGCCGCATTGCCGGTGAGCAGATTGGAAATGCCCACGAAACCCGCCACGAACCGCGTGATCGGGCGTTCGTAGACATCTGCTGGAGCCCCGATCTGCTCGAGCCGGCCCTGGTTGAAGACGGCCAAGCGGTCGCTCATCGTGAGCGCCTCTTCCTGGTCGTGCGTGACATAGATGAAGGTGATGCCGACCTCCTGCTGGATCGCCTTCAGTTCGATCTGCATCTCCTCGCGCAGCTTCAGGTCGAGGGCGCCCAGCGGCTCGTCGAGAAGGAGCACACGAGGGCGGTTGACGAGGGCGCGGGCAAGCGCGACGCGCTGCCTCTGGCCTCCAGAAAGCTGGCTCGGTTTGCGCTGCTCATAGCCCGAGAGACGGACCATGTCGAGCGCCTCACCGACGCGCCGTTCCAGCTCCGGACGTGCCACCTTGCGGATCATCAGACCATAACCCACGTTCTGTCCGACGGTCATGTGCGGGAACAGGGCGTAGTCCTGGAAGACGGTGTTGACGTCGCGCTCGAATGGGGGCCGCCGGGAGACATCTTCGCCGTGGAGCAGGATGCGCCCAGCCGAGGGCAGCTCGAACCCGGCGATCATCCGCAGCGTCGTCGTCTTGCCCGACCCCGATGGTCCGAGCATCGAGAAGAACTCGCCGTCCATGACCTCGAGATCGATGCCTGCCACCGCCACGACCTCGCCGAACCGCTTCTCGAGGTGTTCCAGGCGGACCGCCGGGACGTGGTCGCCACGACCGGATCCGGCGCTCGGCAAAGCGCCGCCGGCGGTGGATCCTGGGGCCGTGGTCGATGCTGCCAACAATGTCCCTCGATGCAGATCGCGGGGGACGCGGGACGCGCCGGCGCCCCCGTCCTCGGCGCGCAGGATGGGCGCACAATGCGGCCCGCCGTGGGCGCTGTCAAGGCGCATCGCCGCCCGTCGAGCTCGGGAGGCCTAGACTCGGCCGCGATGGGACCTCAGCCGCTTCCCGCTCGAGTCTTCTTCGGACTTGCCCTGGGCCTGTTGATCGTGGCCGGCTGCGCCGATGGGCCTGTGACGACTCCGCCGATCCGGGCCGGCACGCCCGACGCCCCGCGCGACGTGAATCTCATCGCTCGCGACTATGCCTACGTGCCCGCCACGCTCGACCTGGTCCCCGGCGAGACGATCCTCCTGCACGTCATCAACGGCGGCCTCGTCGTCCACGAGGCAGTGATCGGCGACGCGGCGACCCAGGCGGCCTGGGAG
>JANNUK010000292.1:0-1788 GCA_031395155.1 Chloroflexota bacterium
GGTCATCGATCGACGGGCGACGTAGGTCTCGACGCCGATGATCGGCTTGATCCCCCTGTCATTCGCGGCCTGGTGGAAGGCGACGGCGCCGTAGAGCGCGCCGTGATCGGTGATCGCGAGCGAATCAAATCCCTGCTGGGCCGCTGAATCGACCAGATCCGTGATCCGACCGAGCCCGTCGAGCAGGCTGAACTCGGAGTGGACGTGGAGATGCGTGAAGTCGTTCGGGGCGATGGTCGTCACGGGAGGTCAATGGTACCGGCGCGGGCGGCTCGACGCGGTAGCCGCCGTCGTTAGAGTGCACAGGTGAGAACCAGATGTGCCGGTGGCTCGTCTGGATGGACACGATGCCAACAACCGTCTGGGCTCGTCCGATCAGCACGGTGGGAGGCAGCTCTGAGCACCTGAGGGTACCGATCGGTGAGCGGTACGTGGTAGATTAGGAGCGGCCTTCGGGGCAGGGTGAGATTCCCGACCGGTGGTAGTCCTGCGCTCAGGCGCGGGGAGCCCACGAGCGGCCCGTTGAGTGACGGGTGTCAGCAGATCCGATGGTCGCCTTTCGAGGCGACCGTGACGGAGCCGACGGTACAGTCCGGATGGAAGAAGGCAGCGTCGCGTCGCACCCGATTCGGGCGCGCTCGTTGCGTCTCGGCCGTGCCCCGGAGCCTGATGAGGTGACGTGGCGTGATGACCGGGCCGATGCAGGATCCGATGGGGCGAGCCCTCGAGCTCGCCACTCTTGGCTGCGGCCGGACGACCCCGAATCCCCCAGTCGGCGCCGTTGTCGTGCGGGACGGGCAGCTCGTCGGCGAGGGACATCACGCGGCCGCAGGCCAGGCCCACGCGGAGACGATCGCCCTGGCCCAGGCCAGCACCCTCGCCCGGGGCGCCACGCTCTACGTCACGCTCGAGCCCTGCTGTCACCACGGTCGAACCCCTCCATGCACGGACGCGATCATCGCGGCGGGCGTTGCCGAGGTGCGCTATGCGACCGGGGACCCAGATCCGCGCGTCGCAGGCGGGGGACACAGCGCTCTTGTCGAGGCCGGGATATGGGTCGAGGTCGGCGAGTCGGAGCAGGCAGCCCGGGAGCTCCTGCGGGGGTACCTGGCGCGCCGGCGGCTCGGTCGCCCGTGGGTCACCGCGAAATACGCGATGAGCCTCGACGGCAAGATCGCGACCCGCTCGGGGGACGCCCGGTGGATCAGCGGCGAAGCCTCGCGGGTGCATGCCCACGCGCTTCGGGATCGTTCGGACGCGGTCATCGTGGGCATCGGGACGGTGCTCGCCGACGACCCCCGCTTGACCGTTCGACCAGCCCCGGCGGACGGCCACCAGCCCCATCGGATCGTTGTCGATACACGGCTGCGGATGCCCCTCGATGCTGCGCTGGCCGGGCCCGAGCTCGCCGCCGGGACGACGGTGGCTTTCGCCGTGACGGGCACGAGTGGACCCGCGCCGGTCCTGCTCCGGTCAGCCCGAGCACTCGAGGATCGCGGCCTCCAGGTTCTGCCCCTCCCGGTCGACCCGAGAGGACGGGTCGACCTCCGCGCTCTCCTCGACGCCCTCGGCCTGCGAGGCTACAACGAGGCGCTCGTCGAGGGCGGCGGGGAGTTGCTGGCGGGGTTCTTCGCGCTCGGGCTCGTCGACGAGGTCGAGGCCTGCCTGGCGCCGCTCTTCATCGGTGGGCGCGCGGCGAGCACGCCGGTCGGCGGGATCGGCGTCGAGCGGATCGATCAGGCCGGCCGCTTCGAGATCGTGGATGTCGTTCCCCGGGATCGGGATGTC
>JANNUK010000298.1:0-3254 GCA_031395155.1 Chloroflexota bacterium
CCAGATCGCATCCTGACCATCGCCGGAGCGCCGCACTCGCCACAGCGCACCCACCCCGAGGCCACGGTCCTGGCACTGATCACCGCGCTGGGACTTGGCGGTTGACCCCAGGTTGCAAGTCCGCTGTCCGTGTCGCGCCCGCTGGCGCCGCGGTTGCGCAGAGCGGAACCATACGTCCGGCATTCGACGTAGGCCGACACCTCCTCCGCGGGCGGGCGGGCGGCACCGCGCAGCTAAACCGGTTCACCTCGAAGGCGGGGCGGGTATCATGCCCCGACGTGGACGCGCCTCTGCTCATCCCCTCGATTCCCGCCGCCTCATTTCGGCTGCCGCCCAACCTCGAAGGGCTGCGTCGGCTCGCCTACAACCTGTATTGGGCCTGGCACCCGCGGTCGAAGGCGCTCTTTGCCCGGGTCGACCAGCAGGCATGGTCTCGGTCCAAGAACCCCATCCGGGTCATCACCGGACCGGTCGACTGGACGAGCCTTCTGGACGATTCCGACTTCATGGCCGAGTACCACGACATCCTTCGCGAGTTCGACGCATACATCGCCAATGGTCGCGATCACTGGTTCCACCGGACACACGCGAGCGACCTGGCGGGGCCCATTGCCTATTTCTGCGCCGAGTACGGCCTTCACGAGTCATTGAGCATCTATTCGGGCGGCCTCGGCGTCCTCGCCGGCGACCATCTCAAGACGGCCAGCGACATGGCGCTCCCGTTCATCGGCGTCGGGCTCATGTACCGACGCGGCTACTTCCGCCAGCAGATCGACGCCGACGGCCATCAGGAGCACGCCTACCCGGACTACGACCTTGCGCAGCTGCCGGTGTCTCGCGCGCAGGGCCGCGCCGGCGAGCCGCTGATGGTCAGCGTGCCGCTCCCCGGGCGTGACCTGCATGCCGCGGTGTGGTGCGTGGCCGTGGGGCGCGTACCGCTGATCCTGCTCGACACCGATATCGCGGAGAACGACGACGCCGACCGGCCGATCACCCACATCCTGTACGTGCGCGGGCGCGAGATGCGCCTCCACCAGGAGCTGTTGCTCGGGGTTGGCGGGGTGCGCGCGCTGCGGGCCCTGGACATCGTGCCGTCCGCCTGGCATCTCAACGAGGGACACTCGGCCCTGCTCCTGGCGGAGCGGGCCCGCGAGGAGGTTGCGGCCGGGACCCCGCTCGACGAGGCCTGGAAGCGGATTGCCGCCGATTCCGTGTTCACGATCCATACGCCCGTGGCCGCCGGCAACGAGCGTTTCGAGACGGGGTTGTTCTCGCGGATCGTGGGGCCGTTGCTCGAGGGCGATGGCCGGCCCGATACCGGTGGTGTCCCACTGGACCAGCTGCTGGCGCGGGGGCGCGGCGTGGACGACGACCCAACCCAGTTCGACATGACGGCGCTATGTCTGCGGACGACGAGCCGAGCCAATGCCGTGAGTCAACTTCACGGCGTCGTGGCCAACGACACCTGGAACGAGATCTTGCCGCGCCCGATCCTGGGCCTGACCAACGGCATCCACACGCCCTCGTGGATGGGCTCGCCGCTCCGCGACCTCCTGCAGCGCCATCTTGGCGCCGACCTCGACAACCTCGACGCCCAGCAGCCTGACAGCCGCTGGTGGGAGCATCTCGACCAGATCCCGGGGACGGAACTCTGGGAAGCCCACCTCCACCAGAAGCGGGAACTGGCCCACTTCGCTCATGGCCGGCTCCTCAACCAGTTCGCGCGGCACGGCGAGGCTCCGAGCACGCTCCAGGCCCTGGACGGCATCCTGGATCCGAACGTCCTGACGATCGGCTTTGCGCGGCGGTTCGCGACCTACAAGCGGGCGGCGATGATCTTCAGCGACATCGATCGCCTGGCCAGGCTCGTCTGGGATTCGGAGCGGCCGCTCCAGCTCGTGTTCGCCGGCAAGGCGCATCCGGCCGACCGACCCGGCCAGAAGGTCATCCAGGGCATCTTCGACCACTCGCGCTCCGAGGAACTTCGCGGCCGCGTGTTCGTCATCGAGGACTACGACATTCGGATCGGTCGGTTTCTCGTCCAGGGCGTCGATGTCTGGTTGAACAATCCGCGCCGTCCCCTCGAGGCGTCGGGCACGTCCGGGATGAAGGCCGCAGCGAATGGCATCGCCAACCTCAGCGTGCTCGACGGTTGGTGGGACGAGGGCTGGACCGGCGATAACGGCTGGGCCATCGGCGGTCGCGAGTCGAGCCCGGACGAAGGCGCCCAGGACTGGGCCGACGCGATGGACCTGTACCGCCTCCTCGAACAGGAGGTGATCCCGCTGTACTACGACCGTGACGAGACCGGGTTCCCGCAGCCGTGGGTGGACCTGATGCGGCGCGCGATGGCGACGTCGATCTGGCAGTTCTCGACCACCCGGATGCTCCACGAATACGCCGACCAGCTGTACCTGCCGGCGGCAGGCGTCAACACCGACGCGCCGGTCATGGTCGACGCGACCGGCGCGGTATCGACCGGTTCGGCAACCCCCGGCGCGGCAACCGCGGCCGGCTGACCACCACCCGACAGGACCGATTCGACCCGTGGCCCCGCGGATCTCACTGGCACTGGCCATCCATAACCATCAGCCGGTCGGCAACTTCGGCTGGGTCTTCGCCGAGGTCTTCGAGCAGGCATACCTGCCCATGGTCGACGCACTGGAGCGGCACCCAACGGTCCGCCTCTCGCTCCACTACACGGGTCCACTGCTGGAGTGGATGCGCGCCGAGCGGCCTGCGTTCATCGATCGGGTCCGTGCGCTCATCGCCCGCGATCAGGTGGAGCTTCTCGGTGGCGGTTACTTCGAGCCGGTCCTGGCATCGCTCCCGGAGCGGGATCGGGTCGGACAACTCCGCCGGATGGCCGATGAGCTCGAGTCGCTGACCGGCGTGAGGCCGCGCGGCGCCTGGCTCGCCGAACGGGTTTGGGAGCCGGATCTGCCGAGCTCGCTCGTGGACGCCGGCTACGAGTGGACCATCCTCGACGACGCCCACTTCCGGGCGGCCTCGATCGGCGAGGAGGACCTGTGGGGCGTCTACACGACCGAAGACCAGGGAAAACTCCTCCGCGTCTTCGGATCCGAGCAGGGGCTTCGCTACGGGATCCCGTTCGGCGACGTGGACGAGGTCATTGAGCATCTTCGCATCCACGACTCGGAATCCGGTGACCTGGTGGCGATCATGGGCGATGACGGCGAGAACTACTGAGCCTGGCCCACCACGTGTGAACGCACCTCTCGCAAGGACCGCTG
>JANNUK010000326.1:0-2559 GCA_031395155.1 Chloroflexota bacterium
CACATCCACACCGGGGCCGGGATCGTCGCCGCGAGCGTCCCCGAATCGGAGTTCGCCGAGACCGAGCACAAGGCCGCAGCCATGAGGCGGGCCATCGAACTCGCGGCTGGCGTACCGGAGGCGCGCGCAGTCGATCGCGACGATGGTGCCGGCTCGAACGATGGTGCCGGCTCGAACGACGGTGCCGGCTCGAACGACGCCGAGGCGGCCCCGTGATCCTCGTCATCGACAACTACGACAGCTTCACCTTTAACCTCGTGCAGGCGCTCCAGGCCGGGGGGGCGAATGTGACGGTTCTCCGCAACGACGCGATCGACCGGGCCGGCGTGGAGGCGCTCGCCGATGACGCCGCGTCTGAACTGCGAGGGATCGTGATCTCGCCGGGACCGGGCGATCCCGACGACGCGGGCGTGTCCATCGACGCGATCAAGGTCGCGGCGGAGCGCGAGATCCCCGTCCTCGGCGTGTGCCTCGGGATGCAGTCGATGGCCGCCGCCTTCGGGGCGGCGATCGTGCGGGCGCCAACGCTCGTCCACGGCGAGGCCTCGGAGGTCACGCACGACGGCGCGGGACTCCTCGAAGGGATGCCACCCTCGTTCATGGCCGCGCGCTACCACTCGCTGTGCATTGATCCGCCGACCCTCCCGGCCGAGTTCCGGGTGTCGGCGACGAGCGAGGTCGATCGCGTGATCATGGGGATCCGCCACCTCACCCTCCCGCTCGAGGGCGTCCAGTTCCACCCCGAATCCGTGTTGACGCCGGAGGGTCCCCATCTGCTCGCGAACTTCCTGCGGCAGACCGGGGAGGGCGAGCCGTCGCTCCTCGACAACGCGACCGGCACGTTCGCGACCCGCGGGATGGCCGAAGCTCAGTCCGTGGTTGAGACCGATCGATGAGTGAGTCGGTTCGTGCCGCCCTTGCCGCGGTGGTCGATGGCGGAGCGCTGTCGATGGAGACCGCGCGAGGCGCGATGGGTTCGATCATGGACGGCGAGGCGACCCAGGCGCAGCTGGCCGCTCTCCTCGTCGCCCTCCGGATGCGTGGCGAGACGGTCGAGGAGCTGGCGGGGTTCGCGGCCGCGATGCGCGAGCGGGTGGTGCGGGTGACAGCGCCGGAAGGCGCGATCGATATCGTCGGGACGGGCGGCGACGGCAGCGGCACGTTCAACATCTCGACCGCGTCGGCGCTGGTAGTGGCCGCGGCCGGGGTCCCGGTGGCGAAGCACGGCAACCGGGCGATCACCTCGAAGGCCGGATCGGCCGACGTCCTCGATGCGCTCGGGATCCGGATCGACCACGACGCCGACTCCGCCGGAGCGGCGCTCACCGAGTACGGCTTCGCATTCATGTTCGCGCCGAACTTCCACCCGGCGATGCGTCATGCGGGGCCGACGCGGCGCGAGATCGGCGTGCGCACCGCGTTCAATCTCCTGGGGCCGCTCACCAACCCTGCCGGCACGCGACGGCAGCTGCTCGGGGTGGGGGACTCCGCGGTTGCCGAACGCATTGCCGAGGTGGCCCGTCTGCTCGGGACGGAGCGGACGTTCGTCATCCATGGGGCCGGTGTGGACGAGTTGCCGCTGGATGGGAGCGGTGTGCTCTACGACGTGACCGCCGACGGCATCGAGCGACGGACGGTGGACGCGGCCACACTCGGGTTCAAGCGGGTATCGACGACGCGGCTGGGCGGCGGCGACGCGGCCGAGAACGCCCGGATGATCGAGGCGCTCCTTCGCGGCGAGAGTGGGTCACGGCGCGATGTCGTCCTGCTGAACGCCGGGGCGGCCCTCGAGGTCGCGGGCGCGGTGCCGTCGCTGGACGCGGGCGTCGAGCTGGCCGCGCTGACCATCGACGCGGGCCAGGCCGCCGAACTGCTCGGGCGGCTCCGCGATGAGCGGCGGGCGGCCGAAGCCGCCGGCCCGTTGGCGCCAACGGCATGAGCGAGGGCACGTGATCGCCCGCGGGGTCGTCGCCGAGATCGCGGCCCGCCGTCGCCTGGACGTCCGTGCAGAGCTCGCGGGCCTGGACCGCGGCGGGTTGCGTCGACGCCTTGCGGCAGCCCCGGCACCCCGACCCGTGGCCGAACGGCTGGCCGCCCCCGGCCTCCATCTCATCGCCGAGCTGAAGCGGGCCTCTCCGTCGGCCGGGACGATCGCCTTGGACGGCGAGGACATCGTGGCGCGTGCCCGCGCCTACGAGGCGGGTGGCGCGGCGGCGATCTCGGTCCTGTGCGAGCCGCACTGGTTCACGGGATCGGTCGCAGACCTGACCGCGGTGAGAGCGGCGGTCCGGATCCCGGTCCTTGCCAAGGAGTTCGTCGTCGAGTCGCGTCAGCTCGACGTCCTCCGTGCCGCGGGCGCGGACCTCGTGCTCCTGCTCGCGGTCCTCCACCCGCGCCGCCGCCTGGCGCGGCTCGTCGACAGGGCGCGTGACCTCGGACTCGAGCCGCTCGTCGAAGCTCACGATGAACGTGAATTGGACGACGCGCTGGCCACCAGCGCGCGCCTGATCGGCATCAACAACCGCGACCTGCGGACGCTGACGGTGGACCCGGAGCGAG
>JANNUK010000347.1:0-2243 GCA_031395155.1 Chloroflexota bacterium
GGACCCGCCGCCCGACGGGCCAGAGCGAGGTACAGGTCGACGTCGCCCGGATCCTCGAGGAGGTCGACGTCGTACAGCCGGGCGAGTGCGGCGCGCACCGCGTCGATCGGTTGGTCGGCGGCGGTAGGGAGGCTGTCGAAGCCGGACGTGGACGTGATCATCGGTGGATCGTACCCGCCGGGGGCGGCGCCGGCCGGACTTCGACCCATTGCCCACGCGACTCCAGTACCGAGCGCAGGACGGCGGGCTGATCGGACATCAACCCGTCCACCCCGAGATCGAGCAGTCGTCGCATCTCGTTGACGTGGTCCACCGTCCAAACGTGAACGGGGAGCCCGCTGCGATGTGCTCGCTCGATGAAGCGGCGGTCGACGAGAGCGACGGGGCCCAGGCGGGTCGGGACCTGGGCGCAGCGCCCACCACGAGCCGTGCCATGAGGCGCCGTCGGCCGGAATCGCCCGGCAGTGCTCGCGATCGCGGACCGCGATTTCAGCCAGAGTCGCGCCACTTCGACGCGGGTGAGTGCCGTGCAGCCTGCCTCACCAAAGGCGTCCCGGGCGGCGCGGACTCGGGATGAGTCGAACGATCCGACGCACACCCGGTCGGCCGCCCCACGAGCCGCGATGAGCGCAAGGAGCGGTGCCACGGCCGCGTCGTGCTTGGGGTCGACGTTGATCCGCAGGTCCGGCCACGCGTCGAGCAGCTCTTCAAAGGGCAGGATGGGCTCGCTCCCGTCGATCCGGGCGCGCCGCACCTCGCTCCAGGACAGTTCCGCAACGACACCGCGGGCGTCCGTCACACGGTCGAGGCGATCGTCGTGGAACGCGACAAGGACACCATCCGCAGTCGCGTGGACGTCCGTTTCGACATAGCGGTAGCCGAGGGCGATCGCGGCCGCGAACGCGGCGAACGAGTTCTCCGGGGCGTTGCCCGCGCCGCCACGATGCGCGAAGGCAATCGGCCCAGGATGGTCGAGGAACGGATGGACAGCCAGCGGGTCAGCGCTCCCAGCGAACCCGCTTGCCGTCGCGCTTCCGCACAGCCAGGGCCGAGATCGCCTCGAGCGCGGCCCGGTTGGCGGCCATGGCGGTCGTCTCGGCATGGTCGTACGGCGGGGAAACCTCGACGATATCCATCCCGGCCAACTCGACCTGGCCGACGATCCGCCGGATGGCGCGCAGGACCTCGCGGGTCAGCATCCCTCCCGGTTCCGGCGTGCCGGTTCCGGGTGCGAGACCCGGGTCGATCACGTCGATGTCGAGCGACAGGTAGATGTAATCGGGGCCGTCGAGGGCCTCCGCGATCGCGTCGTCGACGACCGCCTCGGCGCCTCGTTCCTCGATCTCCCGCATGAAGTGGTAGCGAAGTTCGTGTTCCTGCATCCACTTGAACGTCTCGACGGGCGGCCAGTATCCGCGCAGCCCGACCTGCACGAAATTGCGCCCCTTGACCGCACCGGACTCGATGAGCCGGCGCATCGGCGTCCCGTGACCGGCAAGGACGCCAAAGGCGTCAGCCGCGGTATCCGCATGCGCATCGAAGTGGACGATCCCGATGCTGCCCGGGCGACGGACCTCGGCGACGGCCGTTGCCGAGGGCCAGGTGATGGAATGGTCTCCGCCGAGTACGATCGGGATGGCTCCGGTCTCGGCAACCTCGCGGACCTTGCGAAAGATCAGCGCGTGGGCCCGCTCGATCCAGGACGGCACGATGTTCACGTCGCCGGCGTCGACCACCGTCAGGACCTCGAAGGGCTCGACGTCCAGCTGGAGCGAGTAGATCGAACCGGAGGTGTACTGGGCCTCCCGGATCGCGCGCGGTCCGAAGCGCGCCCCAGAGCGATGGCTGACGGCGTCGTCGAAGGGCGCCCCGATGATCGCCACGTCGACGGCGCGGCGGCGGAGTTCCGCCGGGTCGGTGATCCACGGCAGCTTCATGAAGCTGACCGGGCCGACATAGGTGGGCAGGTCGAAGTCGCTGAAGATCTCGAATTCACCATCCCAGCCGTTGCGGGATGCAAAGTCGCCGCCCGGCGGGGCGTCGAGAGGGCGCTCGGCCACGGAAACCTCCGGGAGATGGCTCGACCGGATGGGCCGATCGGAATCGCCGTCTCGGTAGGGCGCCGCCGGTTCGGATCCGCCGTCCAGCGGGGCGCGCCCGAATGCTAGCACCGCCGGGGGCGCCGTCAGCGCGTCACGCTGGCCCGAAACTCCGCCCACGCCGCGTCGCGCAGGGCCGGATCG
>JANNUK010000379.1:0-7384 GCA_031395155.1 Chloroflexota bacterium
ATCGGGGTGCGCGGATCCATCGACAGCTCGTAGCCGATGTCGCCGGCGCGCAGCAGGTCCTGGAGGAGGCGCGCCTCGGGGGCCGGCAGCCCGACGAAAATGCGGCCAGCGTCGAGGTCGACGGGGCTGACGTCGTCCTCCAGGCCATCGATCCCGAACCGCCGCCGAAGTTCGTGGAGCGGAACGTAGACCCGGCTCTTGATGAAGCGACGGAGCTGTGGCGCCGTGCATCCAACACGGGGCACCTCTGCACGACCGTCGGGCGTCCCCGCGACGACGCGGGTCGCCACGAGCGTGAGCTCAGGCTGAGCGTCCGGCCTGTCGACCGGTACCGAACTCGGGGTCAGAGACGCGACTCGCTCGGCGACGAGCCCATCCGCAGGCATCGTGCCGCCGACGGGCCGCGGCGGGACGGCGACCCCGGGATTCGGTTGTGACGTGGACGCTGGTCGACCAGCGTCACCGGCCGGGCGCCGTGACCGACCGCCACCGCGGGACCGGCGGCTCACGGCCGATCTCGCGGTGAAGGCGGAGCGAACGGACGCGGATCAACCATTCACGACCCACAGGTCGCGATCGGACTGGTTCAGGACGTCGGGGCCGTGTTCCCCGCATACGACGATGTCCTCGATCCGCGATCCATATCGCCCGTCGTGGTAGATCCCGGGCTCGATGCTGAAGGCCACGCCAGCACGGAGGGGTTGGGCGTTGCCGGCAACCAGGTACGGATCCTCGTGGGTCTCAAGCCCGATCCCGTGTCCGACCCGGTGGATGAACCGCGGGCCTTCGCCGCCGACCGTGATGACCTCGCGGGCAACGGCGTCGATCTGCTCGCAGGGCACGCCTGGAGCGACGGCCGCGGTAGCGGCTGCCTGGGCCTCGCGGACCAGCCCGAAGATTCGCTGGAAGTCGGCACCGGGACCGTTCGCCGGATCGCCGCCCGTGACCCACAGCGTTCGCGTCGTGTCCGACGCATAGCCGCTCAGCAGACCGCCGATATCGAGGACGATGGGTTCCCCGGCCTCGATGATCCGTTCGGACGCCTCGTGGTGGGGCGACGCCGAATTCTGGCCGCTGGCGACAATTGCGAACTCGGCGGTGTCGTGGCCCTCTGCGAGGAGGCGCTCGCGCACTTCGCGGCTGACGTCGCTCTCCGTCCGGCCGACGAGCCGGCCGCGCGCGATCTGGGCGACGACCCGATCCGCGGCACGCGCAGCGGTCCGCAGGATCGCGATCTCATCGGCGTCCTTGACCATCCTGATTTCGCTCAGCGCGGCCGTTGCCGATTCGAAATGGATGCCGGGCAGCGTCGCCTGAAGGGCCAACACGTGCATGGCCCAGAGGCGCTCGGAGATACCGATGCGGTCCCCTGCCGCGGGTCGCCCTGCCCCATCCGTCGCCACACGCTCCGCGACGAGATTGGCGGGCGTGTCCGTCTCGTCCCAGGGCACGACGTCCACGCAATCGCCCTGCACGATCGGGCAGACGCGCGCGCCGGGCGCCTCGAGGCGGGGAACCACGAGGCTGATCCGACCGATCGCCGGGATGACGAGCATGGTCAGTCGCTCAAGCGGCAGCGCCCGATAGCCGGAGAGGTACGTGAGGTCGGCGCCGACGCCGATCAGTGCGGCCGCGAGGCCCCGTTCGGCCACGATCGCCTGGGCCGCGGCGAGGCGCTCGACGTGGCGGATGGGGGGGATGGTCGGCACAGCCTCGATCACGGTCGATCCTCCCCCAGCCAGGCGGCGAGCACGCTGCTGCCGGTCTCGAACAGGCGGCGATACGGGTGGACTCGCTCGGCACCTGCGGCGAGCGCGCGCCGCCGCAACTCGATGTCGTCGTGCTGGCCGACGGCGAGGACCCGCGTGCCGGCGGCGTGTGCCACGGCAATCTGCTCGATGCCGTCGTAGGCTCGAGCGGTCAGGTCCACGATTGCTCGATCGGCGGCAGCCAGTGCAGGACCGAAGCCCGCTGCCGAACGGACGGTCACCGGCTGTGCGCCGGCCTCCCGCAGCTGGGCGGCCAGGCGGGTCGCCCAGATGAGGTCGTCAGCAAGCACCGCGACCACCAGCCGCGATCGCCCCGGAGCATTGTCGGAGCTCGATGCGGCGGATGTCACGGTCGTCGCCATCGGTGTCCGCTCAACTGAGTCGCTCGGCCAGGTGCGCGAAGATGACCTTCGCCGAGATCACTCCCGTCGGCCGGCCGTTCCCGACGATCGGCACGTGGCGGAACCCACCGACGGCCATCTTGTGAATCGCGATCGCAAGTGAGTCGTCATGGCGGAGAACGACGGGATCCCTGGTCATCACGTCGCGGATCGCCACCCGGCCGCCCGGTCGGCCCGCGATCTTGAGAACGGCGTCGCGGTCCGTGAACACGCCGACGAGCCGCTCTGCATCCATCACGAGCAGGCAGTCGACGTCGTCGCGGTGCATGCGTTCGATCGCCTCGTAGGCGTCCGCGTCGACGTCGATCGTGTCCGGGTCTGCGAAGGGCAGGTCACCGAGGCGAATTCCCAGGAGGCGACCCTGGAACGTCATGGTCGGCTGGGGGACGCCGCCGGTCAGCTCCGAACCGCAGTTGTCGCAGATATCGGCGCCGGCCAGGTTGTCGAAGCCGCAGGCAGGGCAGAGCATGGGCGCCTCCCTACTCCACGATCCACGTCTCGCCGCCATCGAGAAGAGATTGCAGGTCCGGGGCGCCGGCCCTGGCCATCTCCTTCTCGATCTGGTCGGTGAGCATCTGGTCGTGGGTTGGTCGATCAATGGCTCGAATGACGCCGACCGGGACGGGGAACTCCGGCCAGTAGATCCGCGAAAGCATGAACGCGATGAGTGGGTCCGTTTCGTCGTGGACGAGCAGATCGTCCACGGCATAGTCGGTGCCGAGGGTGACAACTTCGGGCTGGTGGCCGTTGAGCCGGATCCCACGATCGCGGTCCTTGCCGAAGATCATCGGGGCGCCGTGCTCCAGGAGCAGCGTCCGATCCTCGCGGACCTCGCGATCGGTGAAGTCCCGGAACGCCCCATCGTTGAAGATGTTGCAGTTCTGGAGCACCTCGATGAATGTCGAGCCGTGGTGGTGACCCGCACGATCGAGCGTCTTCTGCAGGTGTTCGGTGTGGGTGTCCACGGACCGGGCGATGAAGCTCGCCTCGGCGGCGAGGGCGACCGTGAGCGGGCTGATCGGGTAGTCGACCGTACCGACGGGCGTCGACTTGGTGACCTTCCCCAGCTCGGAGGTCGGCGAGGCCTGGCCCTTGGTCAGCCCGTAGATCCGGTTGTTGAACATGATCACCCGGATATCGACGTTCCGGCGCATCGCGTGGAGCAGGTGATTGCCGCCGATCGACAACGCGTCGCCGTCGCCGGTAATGACCCAGACCATGAGGTCGGGGCGGGAGGCCTTGAGGCCTGTGGCGATGGTCGGCGCGCGGCCGTGGATCGTATGGAAGCCGTAGGTGTTCATGTAGTACGGGAGCCGGCCGGAACAGCCGATCCCGGAGATGAACACGATGTTCTCCTTGGGATACCCAAAGTCCGGCATGACCTTCTGGGTCTGGGCGAGGATCGAGTAGTCGCCGCAGCCGGGGCACCAGCGGACCTCCTGGTCGGACACGAAGTCCTTCCGGGTCAGCGTGATGACCGCCGCGTTCTCCGCGCTCAGGCCGGCCAGCCCCGGGTCGCCGTTGGTCACGATCCGCTCGCTCATGCGGCGTCCTCGTCGGCCAGCAGCCGCATCGCCTCCGCCTCGATTTCGGCGATCCGGAACGGCTTGCCGCGCACTTTGTTGTAGCCGACCGCATCGACCAGGTAGCGCGCCCGCACCAGCATGAGCAGCTGTCCGAGATTGATCTCCGGAACCAGCACCCGCCGATACGATCCGATGACCGTCCCGAGATTCGCCGGGAACGGGTTCAGGTACCGCAGGTGGGCGTGCGCCACGCTGTGCCCGGCCGATTGGAGGCGCTCCACGGCACTCCGGATGGCGCCGTAGGTGGAGCCCCAGCCGAGGATGAGCAGGTCGCCACTGGATGGTCCAAACACGTCGAGGTCGGGGATGTCGTCGGCGATCCGGGCGATCTTCTCGTGGCGCAGGCGCTGCATCAGGTCATGGTTGTCCGGGTCATAGCTGACGTTGCCGGTGATGTCGGCCTTCTCGAGCCCGCCCACGCGGTGCTCGAGGCCGGGTGTGCCGGGCACCGCCCAGGGACGAGCCAGGGTGACCGGATCACGATCGTACGGGTGAAAGCCCTGTGGGTCGGTCCGATTGGAGACGGCGATCGACGGCAGCGCGGCGGCATTCGGGACCGCCCACGGCTCCGCGCCGTTGGCGAGGAAGGCGTCGGACAGGAAGACCACGGGGGTCATGTATTTGAGGGCGAGGCGCCACGCCTCGAACGCCATGTCGAAGCACTCACCGGGCGTCGCCGGGGCCACCACGGCCACCGGAGAATCGGAGTTGCGGCCGAACATGACCTGCAGGAGGTCCGCCTGCTCGTTCTTGGTGGGCATCCCGGTCGACGGCCCGGCGCGCTGGACGTCGATGACCACGAGCGGAAGTTCGACCATCACGGCCAGACCCATCGCCTCGCTCTTGAGGGCGATGCCCGGGCCGGACGTGCCGGTCATTCCCATGCTTCCGCCGTAACTGGCGCCGATGGCGGCACCAATCGCGGCGATCTCGTCCTCGGCCTGGAAGGTCCGGACCCCGAACGCCTTGTAACCGGCCAGCTGGTGAAGGATGTCGCTCGCCGGCGTGATCGGATAGCTGCCGTAGAACAGCGGGCGTTCCGCCTTGACCGACGCCGCGACGAAACCGAGCGCCGCCGCCTCGTTGCCGGTGATCTGGCGATACGTGCCCGGTGCCAGCGATGCCGGCGGGACGATGTAGCGGTTGTGAAACATCTCGGTCGTTTCGCCGAATGCGTAGCCGGCCCGGAGCGCTCGCTTGTTGGCCTCGACGATGACGGGTCGCTTGCCGAACTTGGCCTCGATCCAGCGGAAGGTCGGCTCCATGCTCCGCTCGTACAGCCAGAACATCAGGCCCAGCGCGAAGAAGTTCTTCGTGAGGTCCATCTGCTTGTTCGTCATTTCGAGACCGTTGAGGGCCCCCGCGTTGAGCGTGGAAATCGGGACCTCAAAGACGGAGTAGGCCTTGAGCGAGCCGTCGGTGAGCGGATTGGCCGCGTAGCCCACCTTGGTCAGGTTGGCCGGCGTGAATGCGTCCCTGTTGACGATCAGGGCGCCGCCCGCCGGCAGGTCCCCGATATTCGCCTTGAGCGCTGCCGGATTCATCGCGACGAGCACGTCCGGTTCGTCGCCCGGGGTGTGGATCTCGCTGCTCGAGAAGCTCAGCTGGAAGCCCGACACGCCGGGCAACGAGCCGGCCGGCGCACGGATCTCGGCCGGGTAGTCCGGGAACGTGCTGATGTCGTTTCCGAACACCGCCGCGGTCCGCGTGAACTGGGTGCCGGTCAGCTGCATCCCGTCGCCGGAATCGCCGGCGAAGCGGATCGTGACGCGCTCGAGCTCCAGGGTTACCGGGGCTCGTTCGGCGGTGTCGGTCACGCGCCCTCGGACTCCTTGATGCGCTGATGGGGCCGCGGCGGGAGGTTGAGGAGTTCCTCGGGGAATGCCTCGGCCAGGAACTTGAGGATGCTCTGGGGCCGGACGACTCCGACGAGCATGCCGTCGTCATCGACCAGCGGCACGTTCCGGAATCGCCCGGTCTGCATCAGGACGATCGCGTCGCGCACCGGCTGATCCAGGTGCAACGTGTTGGGTGTGCGGTTCATGAGCGATTCGACCGGCCGATCGAGGTCAACATCGCGTCCGACGAGCTCGGCGAAGATCGTTCGCTCGGTGAGGACGCCGAGGAGCCGCCCGTCGTCGCCCGTGACGAGAACGGAGTCGCCCATGCCGCTCTGGCGAATCGCCTTGAGACAGGCACCGAGTTTGGTGCCGGGTCGGACCGAGACAGGATCCGGCCCGCCGACCGACTTGATCGGTTCGTCGAGCAGGGACGGGACACGCGTCACGACGGCGCGTTCGGTCAGGTCGCTCACGCTCCGAGTGTAGTCGATTCGCCCGTTCTGCCCCCCGGCGGCCGATCCGTCGCCGATCCAGCGGCGCCGCCGCCCGAGCCTGCTAGCCTCCCGCGGATGGACCGCCGCCATGCCATCGGGTTTCTGCTGGTCGTCGTCTCGGCGGCGGCCTTCGGGTCCGGCGCGCTCTTCGCGAAGCCCGTCTATGCGGCCGGCGTCGACTGGCACACGCTCTCGGCCTGGCGGTTCGGAATCGGGGCGGTGCTGGCGTGGGCCTGGGTCCTGGTGCGGGCGCGCGGCATCGGCAGCCTCCGGGGATGGTCGCGCCGGCGGGTCGTCATCACGCTCGCACTCGGATTGCTCTACGTCGGCAATTCGGGAACCTATTTCGCCGGCCTCGAGACCGTACCGGCCTCGCTCGCGGCGCTCATCGTCTACATCTACCCGGCCATCGTCGCGGTCCTCGCGCTGCGCTTCGGACGACGGCTCGAGGGTCGTCGAGCGTGGGCAGCCCTCGGACTCGCGCTCATCGGCGTAACGCTGACCGTCGGTGCAATCGACGCGCGGACTGCGCCGCCTCTGGCCGGCCTCGTGCTTGTGACCGTCTCACCGATCATCTACGCGGTCTGGATCGTCCTCGCGGCCCGTCTGTCCGGGGAACGCCGGATGGCCGGGACGGAGGCGGCGCGCGGAGCCGACGCGGCCGTCGTGACGGCGCTCATGACCAGCGCGACCGCGGTGGCATTCTGGACGAGTGCCCTCGCCGTGGGACGACCGGTCCTCCCAGCTGAAATCCCGGCGGCGGCCTGGCCTGGGCTGCTCGGCGTGGGCGCCGTGTCGACCTTCGTGGCGATCCAGGCGTTCTACGCCGGCGCCCAGCGGGTCGGGGCGGCGCGAGCCGCCCTCGTCAGCACGATCGAACCCGTCTACACGATCGGGCTGGCCGCCCTTCTGTTCGGAGAGACGCTCGGTCCCGTTCAGCTGCTCGGCGGGGCGCTGATCCTCGCCGGGGTGATCCTGTCCCAGGCGACGCCGGGCGCGATCGGGGCCCGGCTCCGCGTACGCATCGCCGACGAGTAGCCGCCAAGCACCCGCGGACGGCCACGATCGCAGGCGCGGCGCACCTTCCTCCCACGCTGATCGCGAACCACCCGCTCGGCGGGCTAGACCGGTTGGTGGGGTTAGGCCGGCCGGACCGCCGCCAGTGCCCGCCGGGCAGCCTCCACGACGAACGCGCCGTCCGCCCCGATCCCGACAAACCGGAACCCCATCTCGAGGTGGCGCGCCACGACTCCGGTGTCGTAGACCAGGATGCCGGCCGCCTTGCCGTGGGAC
>JANNUK010000412.1:0-9885 GCA_031395155.1 Chloroflexota bacterium
GGCGGGGTGGTGGGTCTGGGGGCGCTCATCAAGGTCCAACCGGGGCTCCTGGTGGTCTGGGCGCTCCTCACCGGACGTGTTCGAGCTGCGGTCACGGCGAGCGCCGTCGTGATCGCCGCGTGCGTGGTCACGTTGCCCGTGGTCGGCGTGGCGGCATGGCGGGATTACGTCACTCTCCTCGGTCGGGTCAGCCAGCCGATCGCGACGCCCCACAACTTCACGCCGGGTGCGGTCCTCTTCCAGGCTGGTATCCCGGCGGATGCAGCGACAGTTGTCCAATGGGCGGTGGTCGCCCTGGCGTTGGCAGTGGTCGTGCTCGCTGTCGTGAGGCAGGACCGGATCGGGCCCGTGCCCGGCTATCTCGTCGCGGTGGTGGCGTCCCAGCTCATCTCACCTCTCCTCTGGGACCACTACGCGGTCATCCTCCTTGCGCCTGTGGCATGGCTGCTCCAGCGCGGCGTGCGCTGGGCGATGCTCCTGCCGCTGGCCACGGCGGTACCCTTCGTCGGGTCCATCCCCGACATCGTCTATCCGCTGTCGTTCATCGTCGTGATCGTGGTCGTCCTGTGGAGCGGCCGAGCGGGCAGGGACTCGCGGTAGGGGCCGCGTTCGGTTGCCTCGGCAACTATCCGACCACTTCGATGTATGCTCCCGAGCGTGCCCACTGCAACCGCGCCCACCGACTCGAAGAGCGACTGTCCGGAGTCGCAGCCGGCCGCGCCCGCGCCCGGTCGTGCGACGACTCC
This sequence comes from Chloroflexota bacterium, assembly GCA_031395155.1. Taxonomy (GTDB): domain Bacteria; phylum Chloroflexota; class Limnocylindria; order Limnocylindrales; family CSP1-4; genus CAKKPP01. The sequence goes on from JANNUK010000412.1 coordinate 747, forward strand.
CACGCCGACCAGACGTCTGCACGCCGAGCGGCGCCATTTCGACACCATTCGCGCCGGGGTCTGGGCCGCGCTCGCGGCCGCCAACCCATGGTCGACGCCGTTCTCCTCTTGGGCCTTTCATCGAGCCTGGTGGGACGCCTACGGGGACAATGCCCACGAGCAGACGATGGTGGTGGTCGATGCCGACGCCGGCGACGGAGCCCCGCCCGTGGCGATTGTGCCGTTCATGCATCGACACGAGGTCGAACCGACCGATGCCATCACCCATACGACGATTCGCCACGGTTCCGAGCGGGCGCTGACCCCAGTCCCGCCTTCGGCCAAGGCCATTTTCTTCAGCGCCTCGTATCACGCCGACTACGCCACGATCCTCTGCCATCCGGACGATCTGCCGGCAGTAGCCGAGGCGCTCGTGGCGTGCCTGGCCGCCGACACCGACGCGGACGACGATCACCCGGACCCGTGGGACGTCATCGATCTCCGCCGTCTCCGCTGCGGCGATCCCGTCGTCGACGAACTGGCGTCTGCCTTCGGTCGGCGCGAGATGAGCGAGGGCTGGACGCTCAATGTCGAGCGCGAGGAGGTCTGTCCGGTCGCCATCATCCCGGTGGACGTCGACTTCGATGGGTACCTGGCCACCCTGGACAAGAAGGAACGCCACGAGATCCGGCGCAAGATTCGGCGCGCCGAGTCGGCCGGTGAGGTACGCCTCGAACCGTCGGCCGATCCCCTCGCCGATCTCGGCGCGTTCATCGAACTGCACCAGAAGCGCTGGGGAGAGGACGGCCTCTTCCCCAACACGCGCGGTGGTGAACAGAGCCGGATCTTCGTCCGCCGCCTGTTCGAGCTGTTCGGCCCCGACGGTCCGGTGCGACTCTCGTTCCTGACGGTTGGTGGCCGCCGAATCGCGGCCGGCGTCCACATCCAGACCCACGACGCAATCCTCTACTACAACGCCGGCGTGGATCCCGACGCCCGGGACCTGTCGCCCGGTGTCGTCCTCGTTGCGAAATACATGGAGCTCGCGGTCTCAGCGAGGATCCGACGATTCGACTTCCTGCGCGGCGACGAACCCTACAAGTACGGCTGGGGGGCTGTCGACGAGCCGATCCAGCGCCTGCTCGTGCGTCGAGCGTCGGGCCGCGATGTGGTGCCGCCGAGTGAGGTCCCAGCGTGACCGTCGCCCTCGCGAGCGACCCCTGCTTCGAGCGCCCCGTTCGGATCCCGAATCAGGACGGCGACCCGCTCCGGGTCGTGGAGTTGCTCGCGACCGGCTCGAACGGCGGGGCCCAGGAGCACCTGTACTCGCTGCTCACGCGGATCGATCGCGATCGGTATGACGTGAGCGTGGTCGTGCTGAGCGACGGCAGCGCGGTCCGCCGGCTCGAGCGAGCGGGAGTCTCGGTCTGCATCATCGATGAGGCCAATGACGACCGGGCCGTCGCCGCCCTGACCGGGCACCTCATCGGGACCAGGGCCGACGTGGTCCATAACCACATGTACCGGGCAGAGATCATCGGGACAAGGGCCGCGCTCGCGGTCGGCGCCGCCGTCGGCCGCAAGCCGCTCGTCGTGTCGACGGTGCACTCGTCCCGGGTTCGTTCGGACCTCGACCAGGATCTCCTGCGTGCCCTGACGCCGTCGATGGATCGGCTCATCGCGGTGTCCCGGGCGATCGTCGACAAGATCCACCTGGAGCGACGCGACGGGGCTCCGATCGAGCTCATCTACAACGGCGTCGACCTGGAACGCTACGACCACCAGGGACCCTGCTGCACCCTGCACGAGGAGTACGAGCTGGAGGCCGATTGCCAGCTGGTGGGAGTCGTGGCTCGGCTCGAGCCGGAGAAGGGGCATCACACCTTGCTGGCGGCCTGGCCTTCGGTCGTCGAGCGGATCCCGTCGGCCTGTCTCCTGGTGGTCGGCGAGGGCAGCCGGCGCGAGGCGCTCGAGGCGCAGGCGCTGGACCTGGGGATCGTCGGCCGGGTCGTCTTCACCGGCCTGCGCGACGATATTCCGGCCGTCACCGCCGCCCTCGATGTCGCCGTCCTTCCGTCCTACCGCGAGGCGCAGGGCCTGACCATCCTCGAGGCCATGGCCCTGTCGCGACCCGTTGTGGCGACCAACGTCGGCGGGATCCCGGAGATGATCGAGCACGAGGTCACCGGGCTGCTCGTCGAGCCGCACGATCCCGATGGCCTCGCCGATGCGATCGTGCGACTCCTCGTGGATCACCCCTTCGCCGACACGATCGGTCGAGCCGGTCACGATCTCGTGCACGAGCGATTCTGCATCGAGGGCATGGTGCGGTCGGTCGAGGAAATCTACGACGAGGCGGCGGTCGCCGCTCCTATGGTGCCGGACCTCGCGGCCGGTTAACCGCAAGAACGTCGTCAGGGGCAGTACGTTCGGTCGACGGGTGACCCGCCTCGCCGGGCGCTAGATTGGGCCGATGCAACTGACTCTGCGCCTTTCGCGACCTCGGCCCACCCTGGCGCTGACCCTGCCGCAGGTCTGGCTGGGCCTGGCGATCGCACTTCCGGTCCTGGGCGCGCTCATTGCGCCGCTGTCCGCGACCGACCTTGCCTATCACCTCCGCGCCGGGGCCGAGATCCTGGACACGGGCACCATTCCGGCCATTGACACGTGGACGTTCACGGCAGCCGGGACGGACTGGGTCGACCAGCAGTGGGGCGCCCAGACCGCCTTCGCCGCGATCCACGGGGCCGGCGGCTGGGTTGGACTGATCCTGCTCAGGGCTGCACTGGTCGGGATCGCCTTCGGCCTGCTGGCGATCGCGATCCGGCGGCGCAACCCCGGCCTGTCGGAGCGCACGGTCGGTCTGCTCGTCGTGGGCTCGTTCGTGGTCGCCGCACCCGCGTTGGCGCTCCGGCCTCAACTCATCGCCATCGTCCTGTTCGCCGCAACGCTCGCCCTGGTGGCCGCCCGCGGGCGAGATCGCCGCATGCTCCTGCTGGTCCCCGTCATCGTGGCGGCCTGGGCGAACGTCCACGGGAGTTTTGTCCTGGGGCCAGTGCTGGTCGGCCTGGCGTGGCTGGAGGACGTTCACGAGCGGGCTCCGCGAGCCTGGCTGACGCTCCTCGGGGCGGTCGTGGCCGGGGTCGCCGCCCTGGTCAATCCGCTCGGTGCCGCCGTGTGGGTCTACGCGGCCGGGATCTCGCTCGATCCCACGGTGACCGCTCGAGTCACCGAGTGGCAGCCCACGACCCTGCGCGACGTTCCAGGGATGCTCTTCTGGGCTTCCGTGGCTGGTGTCGCGGTGCTCCTGGCCCGCCGCCGGGCCACGACACCGTGGCCGGCACTCCTCACCCTCGCCGCCTTTGCCTTCCTCGCCGCCTACACGGTTCGCGGCCTGGCATGGTGGCCGCCCGTCGCGGCCGTGGTCGTGGCCGGCCTGCTGCCCCCGACGCCCATCTCCTCGCGTGCGCCCCAGCGTTCGGTCGCCAACGGACTCCTCCTCCTCGCAGTCGTCGCAGCGGGACTCATCACCACGCCGGCATGGCGGCAAGCGGACCCAGCCACCGGCGCGCCACGCGGGGCATTGACCGAGGCCCCCAGCGGGATCACCGCCGGTCTGCGGAGCATCGCGACGAGCGGCGACCGCGTCTGGAACCCGCAATCGTGGGGATCGTGGCTGGAATTCGCCCTCCCGGATCTGCCCGTGGCACTCGATTCCCGGATCGAGCTGTTCCCGCCGGGCACGTGGGCGGACCTCGACGCTCTTCGTGGCGCCCGCTCCGACTGGGCGACCGTCCTGGATCGCCATCGGGTGACGATCGTGGTCACGCAAGCCTCCGACGACGCCGTGCTGGCTGCAGCCTTGGCCGCGGACGCTGCGTGGCACGCGTCCTATGCGGACACGGAAGGGACCATCTGGGTCAGGGCGGACCGGCCATCCGTCCCATGACGAACGGGAGGTGGGGTCGGCTATCCTCGGTGCGATGACCACCCCCGCTGCCCCGGATCTCGACGTCGTCGTCCTCGGCGGCGGCGGCCATGTCGGACTGCCGCTCAGTCTGGCCATGGCTGATGCCGGGCTCCGGGTCGGCGTGTACGACACGAATCGAGCGACCCTCGAGCGCATCCGTCGGGGCGAAATGCCATTCCTCGAGAACGGCGCCGAGGCCCTCCTTGCGGAGCTCCTGCCGACCGGCCGCCTCGTCCTCGACGACGACGCCGCCATGATCGCCCGATCCGACGTGGTGATCGTGGTGATCGGGACACCGGTCGACGAGTTCCTCGGGCCCTCGATGACCGTGTTCGAGCGAACCGTCGCGCAACTGGCCCCCCATCTTCGGGACGGCGCGCTGGTCGTCCTCAGAAGCACGGTCTATCCGGGCACCACTGCCTTCGTCGCGCAGCATCTCGCGGATCGGAGACTGCCCGTCGACGTCGCGTTCTGCCCCGAGCGGATCGCCGAGGGCCACGCCCTCGAGGAGCTGTCGTCGCTGCCCCAGATCGTCGGCGCGGATGACGAACGTGCCGGCGACCGGGCCGAGGTGCTGTTCCGGCGGCTCACGAACACGATCATCCGGACCTCGACCAAGGAGGCCGAGCTGGCCAAGCTCTTCACCAATACCTGGCGCTACATGAAGTTCGCCGTGGCCAACCAGTTCTTCATGATCGCCGACCAGGCCGGGGTGGATTACACCAACGTGCTCCGCGCCGTCCGAGAGGATTACCCGCGCGCAGCCGATCTTCCCGGGCCCGGGTTCGCGGCCGGACCGTGCCTCTTCAAGGACACGATGCAACTCGCCGCGTTCACGAGCGACCACTTTCCGCTCGGCCAGGCCGCGATGCAGGTCAACGAGGGCCTGCCGGCCTATCTCGTCTCGGCCATGGAGCGCCGCTACGGAGATCTTCGCGGCCGATCGATCGGCATCCTGGGCATGGCGTTCAAGGCCGAATCGGACGACCCACGGGCCTCGCTGTCGTACAAGCTGCGCAAGCTTCTGGCCTGGTCCGGAGCCGACGTCTTGTGCACGGACCCGTACGTGCGCGACGACCGACTCGTCCCGCTCGAGGAGGTCCTCGGTCGGAGCGACATCCTCGTCCTCGCGGCGCCCCATCGCGCATATCGAGCGCTCGACGTCGGCGGCCGCGACGTGGTCGACGTCTGGGGCGCCATGGGCGGCGGCATCCGGCTGTGACGCGCCCGATGAAGATCCTCGTCACCGGAGCCGCCGGGTTCATCAACGGATACCTTGTGCCCGAGCTGCTCGAGGCCGGCCACGAGGTGATCGGCCTCGACGACTTCTCGAAGTACGGCCGGCTGACCAAGTCCTACGACGACCATCCGCGCTACCGGTTCATGGAAGGTGACGCCAAGGATGCCTCGCTCGTCCGCGAGCTCGCCGCCGATTGCGACCAGGTGGTCGCTGCGGCAGCGATGATCGGTGGGATCAGCTACTTCCACGAGTTCGCCTACGACCTGCTCGCCGAGAATGAGCGGATCCTCGCGTCGACGTTCGATGCCGCGATCGCCGCACACCGCGACGGCCACCTCGAACGGATCGTCGTCGTGAGCTCGTCGATGGTCTACGAGTCCACGGACGTCTTTCCGACCCCAGAGGGTGCCCAGTTGACGTCGCCCCCGCCAATCTCCACATACGGGTTCCAGAAGCTTGGGTCGGAGTACTTCGCAAAGGGGGCCCGGGAGCAGTACGGCCTTCCGTACACCATCGTCCGGCCGTTCAACTGCGTAGGGATCGGCGAGCGGCGGGCGGTCCGCGACACCGACGTCATGTCCGGCAACGTGAAGCTCGCCCTGTCGCATGTTGTGCCCGATCTCGCCCTCAAGGTGCTCAAGGGCCAGGATCCGCTCCACATCCTCGGCGACGGCTCGCAGATTCGCCACTACACGTACGGCGGGGACCTTGCGCGCGGGATCCGCCTCGCGATTGAGTCGCCGTCGGCGGTGGACGACGACTTCAACCTCTCGACCGACCGATCCACCACCGTTCTCGAACTCGCCGAACTCATCTGGCGCCGGGTCCACGGACCCGGTCGCCCGCTCCGGACCGTCTCGGACGCACCGTTCGAACATGACGTCCAGCTGCGCGTCCCCGACGTGCGCAAGGCCGAGCACGTCCTCGGCTACCGCGCCGAGACGACGCTCGAGGCGATGCTCGACGAGGTGGTCCCCTGGATCCGGGCCGAGCTGGAAGCGGGCCGCCTGTGACGCACGCCGCGGACGACCTCTACGCGAAGCGCTTCCCCGACGAAGCCGTGCGTGCCAAGGTCGCGATCTGGCGGCCTATTGCCGCATACCTCCAGCGGTTCGTCGATGCGTCCGCCCCGATCCTCGACATCGCATGCGATCGCGGCTACTTCATTCAGAACATCCGCGCTGCCGAGCGCTGGGCATCCGATGCGCGTGACATGTCGGCCCATCTCACTCCCGACATTCGCTTCGTCCGCTCCGATGGCCTGGCGCTCGGGTCGGTGGTCCCGACCAGCCACTTCGGGACCGTGTTCATGAGCAACTATCTCGAGCACCTTCCGTCGGCCGACGCCGTAATCGAGCAGTTCCGGGTGGTGGCGGGCCTCCTGCGTCCAGGCGGGCGGGTCGTGGTGCTCCAGCCGAACATCCGGTTCGTCGGTGCCGCCTACTGGGACTTCATCGACCACCGCACCCCGCTCACCGAGCACAGCCTGACGGAGGCCGCGGCCCTGGCCAACCTGCGGACCGTGACCCTCATCCCGCGGTTCCTGCCCTACACGACCCGGAGCGCCCTCCCGCAGCGCCCAGGGCTCGTTCGTCTCTACCTGCGGTTCCCACTTGCGTGGCGATTGCTCGGCAGGCAGACGCTCTACGTGGGCGAACGAGCGTGAGTCGCCCCGATGCTTTGGCCGAGGGCCAGGTGGCGACGCCCGAGCTCTCGATCGTCATTCCCGTCTACAACGAGGGCGAAGCCGCCGAACCGGTGCTCCGCGCAATGTCCGCCGGAGTGTCGACGCCGCACGAGATGATTGTCGTCTGGGATTTCGACGGCGATACCACGAGACCCGTGATCGAGCGCCTGACGGCCGAGATCGCCGGCTTGCGCGGCCTGCGCAACGACCTCGGCCGCGGCGTCCTGAACGCGATGAAGGCCGGCATTGCCGACTCGCGCGGCGAGTATGTCCTCATCTCCATGGCCGACGGTTCCGACGAGCCGCATGTCGTGGACGAGATGGTCGCGTTGGCGCGCGCCGGGGCCGACGTGGTGGCCGCCTCGCGCTACATGCACGGCGGTCGGCAGATTGGCGGTCCGCGCCTGAAGCGCCTGATGAGCCGGATGGCCGGCTTGACGCTCTACTGGTTCGCCGGGGTCCCCACCCACGACCCGACGAGCAACTTCAAACTCTACTCGCGCCGATTCCTCGACGCAGTCACGATCGAGAGCAGCGCCGGCTTTGAGCTCGCGTTGGAGCTCACGGTAAAGGCGACGCTGGCCGGGCGACACGTTGCGGAGGTCCCGACGACCTGGCGGGACCGGACGGCAGGCCAGAGCAACTTCCGGCTACGGCAGTGGTTGCCACATTACCTGCGCTGGTATTTCGTCGGCGTCCGTGGCAGGCTGCGGACACATAGCCGGCCCTGACATCGACTGGGGGAAAGCGGGTGGATGGTGACGCGTTCCGGCTGATGGCGTCCCACGACCTCGTCGGGAAGAATGAACGGTCATGGGACAGGGAGCAACCCTGGTCGGAGGAGCCCGGTCGGAGGAGAGCAAAGAAGGCGCGGCCGTCTGATGTGAGCTGCCGTTGAGAAGCGAAAAGAGGCTCACCGAAAGGGGCCGCGTCGTATGGGGACGACGGGTTGCGTTCGCGTTGACCGCCGTCCTGCTCGCGTTCGCGGTGGCGCTGTTCGTCGCTGTCCTGCGTGGGGCGCTTGGTCGAGGCGAGGTCGGATATGACGCAGGCCTCTATCTCGACTCAGCGAGGCGTTGGCTGGCCCTGGGCGACTTCTACTACCCTGCCCAGTTCGCCGGCCCGTATCGCGCGGAGGGTACGGTCATGCTCTACCCGCCGCTGGCCTTGTATCTATTCGTTCCGCTGTCGATTCTCCCGCGGATCGCCTGGTGGGTCATCCCGCTCGGCATCCTCGCGTGGCACGTCTGGCGCTGCCGTCCGGCATGGTGGGCATGGCCGATCATTACCGCCTGCCTCGCCACAGTCCCGAGCGCCGCCATCGTCACCTACGGCAACAGCGACCTATGGTCGGCGGCGTTCATCGCCATCGGGTGTCGCCGGCCACTGGCGTCGTGGGCGCTGGCGGTGAAGCCATCAGTCCTCCCGTTGGCGCTGTTGTTCGCTCGCGAACGGCGCTGGTGGCTCGGGTCATTCGTCCTTGCCGTACTCGCCCTGCCGTTCTGGGCGATGTGGGCGGACTATCTCGCGGTGATGCGGAACCTCCAAAGTGCCGGGTTGCTCTACAGCCTGAACGCACTCCCGTGGCTCGCGGTGCCGGCGATCGCGTGGGTAAGCCGTAGCCGGCCAAAGCAGGCCATCCTAGAAACGAAGGAGGACGCCGCCGGCATGCGATCGAGGTGACTCGTGCCAACGGGGTCGCCGTCCAACCCGCATTCAAGTCTTGGTTGCTGTGGTGTGGGTCAGCTTGTGAGCCAGACGGTTCGGGCGGCCGACCATCAGCCACCGCAGGCTGGCCAGCGTGCAGACAGTGATCGCGATGGCTCCGATGATGCTGATCACGCCGGCCACGGGAACCGCCGTCGCGATCTCGAGGCTCGGTGGGATCGCCGCCAGCAGGTTGAGTGTGAACGCGAGGGAGAAGGTGGCCCATACCGCGAGCGCCCGACGATTCGGGAAGAGCAGCACGAGGAAGACCAGGGCGGGATACGCATATCGCTCGTGCATCGTGGTCAGGACCGTGAACGCGACGAGGGTCGCCGCCAACAGACCCCAGGCGAGACCGGTCGGCGTCGGCCGACGGAGCACGGCCGCGAAGACGACCAGCTCGAGGAGGGCGGCGATGACGATGCCGACCACACGCAGCGTCACCGGGCCGACGATCGACACGGAGTCGGACACATACGCCCCGTCCGCCGCCGCCACCTGGAGGATCCACCAGGGGTTCCAGGCGCGGAGCGAGAGGACCGCGTACAGCTCGTTC
>JANNUK010000429.1:0-4473 GCA_031395155.1 Chloroflexota bacterium
CGGCCAGCGGCGGATGTCGAGGATCGCCCCGATCTGTTCCGCGCGCTGCTGCATGTTCAGGAGCCCGAAATGCCCGCCCGATTCGGCGGCCGAGCCGGCGTCGGCCGCGATGCCCGGACCGGCGGCGTCGATCGACAGCGACACGCCCGACTCCGTGGCCCGATAGCGAACCATGATCGGTGGCTGGCCGTGTTTCACGGCGTTGGCCAGCGCCTCCTGGGCGACGCGGAAGATCGCCAGCTCGACATCGGGTGGCGGCCGCGAGCCGTCGCTTCGCTCGAGCCGCACCTCGCCACCGGCCAGCCGTTCGATGCGCAGGACGAGCCAGTCGAGAGCCGGCCCGACGCCCAGGTCGTCGAGAATCGGCAGTCTCAGGTCGCCGCAGATCGCCCGCAGGCGGTCGGCAACCGTCCGCCCGAGTTCGGCTCCTTCCGTGTCGCCCGCCGTTTCCAGCCGGCGGACGAGCAGCGTCAGTTCCTGGAGCGCCTCGTCGTGGATGTCGGCGGCCAGCCGTGCGCGCTCCGCCTCGGTCGCCGCGACGATCAGGTCGCGCTGGAGCTGGGCGCGGGTCGCCAGGCGGACCAGCGGCCGAATGGTGAACCGCCCGGCGATCGCGATCGCAATAAGCCAGAACGCGATCGGCCACACGTACGGCGGTCGATCGGTGGCCAGGACGAACAGGGGCGTCGCGCCGGCAATCGCGAATTCGGTCGATTGCATGAGCTTGCGAGCCGAGGTGCCGACCGCGCGGAGGCCGCTGAAGTCGATCGGTCCCGCGGCCGCCAGGCCGGGCAGAAGCGGAATCGCGCCGATCGTCGCCCAGCGAAGGATCCCGACATCGTTGCCGGACGCTGCCCCCGTGACGGTGAACACGACGCTGACCGCGCCCACTGCCGCGAAGATCCCGATGCCCACCTGGATGAGCCGGCGATCTGCTGTGCCGTCGATCCGATCGCCGAGTGCGAGTGCCAGCGGAACCATCGACGCGATCGTCAGGAGCCCACCGAGGATGACCAGCGCCGGTGACGCTGTCGCCAGCACGGGTTGGACGAGGAGAGGCGTGGCGGCCGCCACGGCGATCGGAAGAGCGATGGGACGGAGCGATTCGCCCGCCCGCCCCCGGCTGAGCCACCACGCGCCGCCGATGAGCAGTGCGAGGCCGGGGAGCAGGGCGAGGCTGGCCTCGGTGAGCGCCCACGGCCCCGGGTAGTACAGGCCGAGCAGGCAGCAGCCGACCTCCGGCCGCCATCGGTCGAGTTCACCCTGGGTCGCCAGTTCCGCGTTGTCGATTCGCGCCTGGGAGAGCCGGAGGAGCTCCTCGTCGGAGATGTTCACCGGCGTCGGCCGGCTGGGCCCGACGAGGATCGGTTCCTGCGGGTGATCGGGATTGGCTGGATCCGGCTCCGCGTAGGAGTAACCCGGCAGCTCGATGAGAACCTGACCGTTGAGCTGCACCACGCGCATGCCGGGCTGGACACCGTCGCGGGCCGCCTGGGTGAACGATCCCACCTCGGAGACGACCAATCCGCCACCGCTCACGGCAACGCGGAAGCCCGGTTCGTACCTGACGAGCAGCAGCACGAGCAGGCTGAGCAGCAGGCTCACCAAGGCGATCGTCGCTGCGATTCGCCCCCGCGTCGCGTCGTCCATACCGGCGACGGTAGCAGGCCGGGGGGATCATCGGAGCCCGGGATATCCCGCAATGCGGTCACGGGATGCGACCGCTCCCGGCGTCGCGCCTGGTCCTCCACGCTGGCGTCCGGCACTCACGAGGAGGGTCCGGATGACGGCGATTCTCGAGGCGATCGGGCTCGGCAAGCGATACGGGCGACGTCGCTGGCGCTGCGGGACCTCGATCTCGCTGTCGAGGAGGGCAGCATCACGGCGCTCGTCGGGCCGAACGGCTCGGGGAAGTCGACGCTGCTGAAGTCCTGGGTCGGGTTCGAGCGTCCGACGACGGGACGGCTCCGCATCCATGACGTTGACCCGGTCCGCAACCGGGCGGCCGCGATCGCACTCATCGGCTATGTGCCGCAGGCGCCGTCGCTCTATCGCGAACTCTCCGTCGAGGACCACCTCGCGTTCGCCGCGGTTCACCGGCCGCGCTTCGACCGGGAGCTGGCCCGCCGCTACCTGGACGATCTCTCGATCCCGCTCGACTCGCGCGCCGATGAGCTGTCCGGGGGGCAGCAGGCGCAGGTGGGGCTGGCGCTCGCGCTGGGGACGCGGGCGCCGGTCCTGCTTCTCGACGAGCCGCTGGCGAGCCTCGATCCGGCGGTTCCGGCCAAGGGTTGGATCGCGTAGTGCCACAGCAGCAGGATGCCGGGCAAGTCAGTCCGGAGGCGTCTCGCGGGCGCGACGCGCCGCGGCAATCGGCTCGATGGCGCGGCGGAGGAGTTCGAGGCCGGCAGGATCGAACGCGTACGACCAGGGCCGGATCCGCTCTGCGCGTTCGAAGCGGCGATCCAGGTTGACCGCCAGCGCCTCGCGTGACACGAGGATGAGGTCGGCCTGACGATCGACCGCGTCGAGGTCGTCCTCCGCACCGATCACCGCCGATACGATCTCGACGCCCTTTGTCCCGGCCAGTGCCAGCGTCTCGGCGATGTTGTCGGTCCCGCGCGAGGTCGCGCAGACCAGGCCGACGGTCGAGCCCGGGGGCAGCCCCGCGATCTCATGAACGAGCTCGAGGTAGCCGGGGCCGACGAGCATTGCCACCACGGGCAGTCGACCCGCCGCGAGGGTCTGGGCCTCATCGGCGTGCATCGTGGTCGTCGCGATGAGGTCGTAGTGGAATCGCTCAAGGCGATCCGGCAGATCATCGAGCAGCGTGCCCTCGGCCTCGATCAGGCCCGGGAACGCCTCCACCAGGCGCTCGGCATCGAAGCCCGCGTCGGCCGTGGTGCACTCGGCGAAGAGCACGCGGACGAGGGGTCCGGGGCGCTTTCGTTCCGTCGCCGCGGCAAAGGTGGCGGCGGCCACCTCATCGGCCGAGAAACCCGCCTCGGTGGCTCGGCGCAGCATCTCCGACACGATCCCCGCCAGCGCCTCCGCGGCGCGACGCTTGGGGAGTTGCTCCACGACCTGCGTACCCGCCCCGTGGCGGCTCGTGACGTAGCCGGCATTGGCCAGGCGTCGGTAAACCGCCCGGATGGTGTTCGGATTCACGCGCAGCGCCGCGCCCAGTTCACGCACGGGGAACAGGCGCTCGCCGGGTTGCAGGCGGCCGGTATCGATCTTGTAGGCGAGCTGCCAGAAGATCTGGGTCGAGATGGGGACGTCCGAGTTGCGCTGGACGTCGAGCTCGGACCCGTGCGCAGGTCCGGGATCGGAGCGGGCCGGGCCCGTGGCGATCGCCTGTTGCCGTTCGGTTGCGGCTCTTGACATAGTCAACTAGTCCAAGGTACAGTTCAACTTGGCCTAGTCAACTATACCAACCAACGCAAGGAAGGTTCCCATGGAAGGGCTTCTCGTCATCACCGGTCTCGTCGCGATCCTCGCGGCGTTCGATGTTCTCGCCCTCCGCTGGGGCGCCGACTCGCGCGACGTTCACGCCGAGGCGGGGCGACCCGCACCGACAACCGGACTCGTCGTCCGCTAACTCGCCGACTCTTTCGCATCGTCGTCCCACCGACGATGCAGCTCGCCGTCAGCCCGTGGCGCGCAGGCCGCGGGCTGACGGATTCTCGGGCTCAGGCTCCAGGGCCCGGCTGGCCCACCTCGGCCAGGGCCGTTCGATAGATTGCCGCGCCGTCGAGGCCCGACTCCGGTGAGCTGAAGACGCCAAGATCGGCAATGAGCCGCCGCTCGAGGTGCGACCCGGCGGCCCCATCGATGAGGCGGACCGCACGCGCCGCTGCCCGGAGGCACTGGCGCGTCTCGACGCGCATCGGGTCGTCCCAGAACCAGCCGTCGCTGGCGAACATCGCGAGCCGCCAGCGGACCGCTTCCAGCAGGTCCAACATTCGGGTGACGTCACGGGCGGGAGCTCCCTCGCCGAGACGCGCGGATGCGAAGGCCGGACCCTCGACGGCCCCGACGACGACATCGACGTACTCATCGCGGCAGGCCCACGGGTCGGGCGATCCGGGCAGGCTCGCAAACTCCCGCTCGATCACGGCATCCATCGAGGCCGCCAGCCGCTCCAGGGCCGCACGGAGTGGCCCCTTCCAGCGGCCGTCCCGGGCATCAGGGCACTCCCCGGACCAGCGCATCACGCCGTGATGGCAGCTCCACGACGTTCGCTCGACGATGTTCACCGTCGGGAAGGGCTGATCGGGTGGTGCGTCGAGGGCGTCGGGCAGGCCGACCACGTCGAACCCCCGGTCGTGGCCGGCGGGAGGGTCGAGCAACCGCTGGAGGAACAGTTCGCGGAACGGCTGGTGATGCCCGTAGAGCTCGCCGTCCGTGGCGATAACCGCGAGCGGCGCCGTCCCGTCGTCGAACCGGGCATCCCCCAGGCGTGGCGCGACA
>JANNUK010000445.1:0-2501 GCA_031395155.1 Chloroflexota bacterium
CGCCTTGGCGCAGGCTCCAGTCAGTGGGCGGTCCGTACGCCCACCGTGAGGAACGCCTCGATGCGCCGTCGGATCCCCGCTGGCGTCAGCCCGATGTCGGCATCGTGCTGCTCCGACGTCCCGTACCGCGACAGGATCCGCCGGGGCACGCCGATCGCTTCAACTCGCACCGGATCGGGGGCGAGCGCGCGCACCACGTCGGCGACCATCGTCCCCTCGTAGAACGGCTCGACGAGGACGACCGAACGGGTCGATGCCACGGCGCGGAGCGTCTCGGCATCGAACGGGGCAAGGGTCGTGGCATAGAGTACGGCCACGTCGAGGCCCTCGGTCGCTGCGAGCGTGGCGTCGAGCATCGGCCCGACTGCCACCACCGTGGCGGCCGAGCCGGCGCGCACGAGCTCGAGGCGCCCGAACGACACCGGGTGGTCGCGGATGTTCTGGCGACTGCTGGTGCGGAAGTACGTCGGCGACCCGTTGGCATAGGCCTGGCGGAAGAGCGCGTCGAACTCACCCGCCGTTCCGGGGACGACGATCTGCATCCCCGGCAGCGTTCTGAGGATCGCGACATCCCCGGCGCCGTGATGGGTCATCCCTTCGGTTCCGTAATCGTACGAGGCCCCGGTGCTCACGAAGTTGCCGCCGAGGCCCTGGTAGCAGAAGTCGTCTTTGAGCTGCTCGAATGGGCGCTCGACGACGAACGGCACGATCGAGTGGCAGACGGGAATGAAACCCTCGAGGGCGACGCCTGCCGCGAGGCTGATCATCGTCTGTTCCATGATCCCCACGTTGATGACCCGGTCCGGATGCTGTCGCAGCGCGCGATCGAAGTAGCCCTCGCTGATGTCCGCGAGGACGACGAACAACCGCGGATCCTCGTCCATCAGGCCGCCGATCGTCGCGGCCATCTGGGCTCTCATCGTCGGTTCCATCGGCCCGGCCGCCTACGAGGTCTCGGCCACGACGACGCTCGGTCGCCGAGCGTCTGTCTGCCGGAGCGCGACCTCTAGGGCGTCCTGATCGCGCCCGTCGACCGTCCTTGCGGCCCAGCCGAAGGCCGTGAACTTTGCCGCGACGTCGCCCATGGGTCGGCTACTCGAATGGTTGTTGACGAAGATGCAGGTGAGCCGCGGGAGTTCCAGGCTGCCGGCGAGGAGGACTGCCTCCCAGATGCTCCCCTCGTTGCTCTCGCCGTCGCCGATGAGGACAAAGACACGACGGTCGCTGCGTTTCGCCTGGAGAGCCAGCGCGACGCCGACCGCCATCGGAAAGCCGTGGCCGAGGGAGCCGGTCGACGCTTCGATCCCCGGGACCTGAGCGCGGTCCGGGTGACCGCCCAGGATCCCCTCCCAGGTCATGAAGCGCCGGAGCTCGTCCGCCGGGAAGAACCCCTTCGTCGCGAGCACGGCATACAGGGCGGTCGGACCGTGACCCTTGCTCAGGATGAAGCGGTCGCGATCCTCGCTTCGCGGCGCGAGCGGGTCGAACTGGAGGATCCGGTCGTACAGGACCCAGACGATGTCGAGGATGGAGTGTGCGCTCGGGTCGTGCTTCTCATCGCCCGCCGCCATCCCGATCAGCGCGCGGACGCGTTCGAAGCCTCCGTCCCCGCGCATGTCGTTGCCGTTCACCCTGTGCTGACGCCCCGACACGCCGCTACCGTCGATCGTCACTGACACCTGCATCCTCCTCGACTGGTCCACACGCCGGCCGCAGATGGCGTCCGGCGATCATTACGAACTCTGCAACTTCAAGTTCGCTTGAAGTCAAGGGGTATTCTCGTGATCATGGCAGCGCTTCCCGACTGGATCACGATCGGCGAGCTCGCCGCCCGAAGCGGGGTGGCAAGCTCGACGCTGCGCTACTACGAGGCGCAGGCACTGATCGGCGCCGAGCGTTCGCCCGGCAATCAGCGGCGCTTCGTTCGGGCGACTCTGCGCCGGGTCGCGTTCATCCGTGCAGCGCAGAGGATCGGCCTCTCGCTCCAGGAGATCCGTGACGCGCTTGGCAGGCTGCCCAGCGACCGGACTCCGACGAAGGCCGACTGGGCGCGCCTTTCCCGAACGTGGCGGGGGCACCTCGACAGCCAGATCGTCGAGCTGGAGCGGCTGCGCGACGACTTGACCGGCTGCATCGGCTGCGGGTGCCTTTCGCTGCGCCGGTGCGCGCTCTTCAACCGGCGTGACCGCGCGGCAGCCAACGGTCCGGGCGCGCGCTATCTGCTCGGCGACTCCCCGGAGGAGGAGCGCTGAAGCGCCAGGCTCGTCCTCCCAGCCTCAGATCGGAAACGGTGAGCGGTTGGGCAACGACCTTGCCCCAGGTACGCGCGCCTGACACTTTCGGGACAGCGCCCCCACACGATGGCATGCGTAGGCTCTTGCCAGCGCTGCGCTCACCCGCGAGCGTTCGTCCGGACCCGCCGGGGTGACTCCACGTATGGCATGTCCAACCCGCGAGGGTGGTGACCCCGATTTTGAGCGTCCCCCGCGGGGATCGGGCGC
>JANNUK010000487.1:0-2516 GCA_031395155.1 Chloroflexota bacterium
CGACCCCCGTCTTCCTCGGTCGTGATCCCGGCAGCCTGAAGGTGGTCCAGTGCCTCGTCGAGCCGGGTGTCGTCCAGGCCGGCGGTCGCCCGGAGCAGGGGCTCGGAGATCGGATGGCCGGCCACGGCGATCGTCTCGAGCACACGCCGGTCCATCGCGTCGAGCCGCTCTAGGCGTTCCAGGATCAGATCCTGGATGGATGTCGGGGCGCTCACCGCGGGCCCGGGCCGCATCACCCAGACACTACCGACGGTAAGGAGCTGTCCGGCCTCCACGAACGCCTGCATGAGCAGCTCCACGAACAATGGCGTGCCGCCGGTTCGATCCTGGAGCTGAACGAGCAACGCTGGCGGCGGCTCGGCACCCAGCATGGCCGCAACGAGTGTCGCGATCTCGGCTGGCGACAGCCGCGACAGGACAACCCGCCGGCCGATCTCGTTGCGCTCCACGGACGTGACAAGGGTTTCCAGGCGGCGGCTTGCAGCCGACTCGTCCGTGCTGTACGTGGCCAGGATGAGGACGCGCTGCGCGGTAACTCCGCGGGCCAGATAGTGAAGCAGCTCGAGCGACGCGGGATCCGCCCACTGGAGGTCGTCGATGAACAGGAGAACCGGCCTCTCGCGCGCCAGTCGCCCGCAGAGGCGTGCCACGGCCTCGAACATCCGGGTCTTCTCGAGGCCGGGGCTGCCCAGGTGTTCCGGTTCGGGCAGCGGCAGACCGCCGATCAGGCGCCCCAGGTGCGACAACCCAGCCACCAGGGGTGCCAGGTCGCGGCGGTCGAGACGTCGCAGATGCGACCCAAGCGCGTCGACCAATGGGCCGTACGCGAGCGAGCGCTCTAGCGGATAGGCGCGACCCTGGAGGACGCCAACACCTTGCCGCTGCGCCGCTTCGATGGCCTCGTGGGCGAGCCGGGACTTTCCGACGCCAGGCTCGCCCAGGATGAAGACCGTCTCCCCATGACCAGCCATGGCTCGAGCCATGGCTGCCTCGAGCCGGCTCAGTTCTTCTCGGCGGCCGACCAGGGTGGGCTTCCGCAGGTGCATCCAGATGCCCTCGGACACGGTCGGAGCACCAGGCTCCTTCTGCCGCTGCCACCGTAGCAGACGGCAAGGCGCCGGCGCCTTCGCGACGCGTTCGCCGAGCCGACGCCCCGGTGGGGCATCGTTGCCGTGCTCGTCAGCTCTGGTCCGGGACCACGACCCTGAAGCCTTCGCGTTGTGCGGCCTGCCCGAGTCGCTCGTCAAGGGTCACGACCTCGAGCGATGCGGGCTGATCCTCGGCGACAGTCAGGGCCGCTCCGAGCTGGATGGCGTCCGGCGCACGCAATCCGTGGACGCGAAGCAGACGGATGGCCGTCTGGCGGATCCGAACGATCGGCTGGACTTCGTGCCACGCTTGCCCGAGTGCGTCGAGCCGCTCGAGGGCGTCGACCATGGACGGTCCGTCGAGGATCCCGTCCCGTTCCAACCGAGCGAGTGCGGCGACGCACTCCACGTCGGTCGCCCACCAGACGACGAGATCGGGATCGTGCTCATACTCGGCCATCACTGCGACGCTCGATGACTCGGCGACGAGCATCGGAACGATCGCGGAACTGTCCCAGAACCTCACCGTCCCGAACGCCGCTCGTCGATGATGGCCCGGCCCGCGCTCGTGCCGGTCGGCAGTCGTCGCGCCGGTCTGCGAAGTCGCTCGAGGGGCGAGGCCGCACCCCCGAGCCGGACGATCCCGGCCCGCTCCAGACGGCGCAGCCGGCCAGTCGGGTCGGGTGTCGTCGTGGCGGGCTCGAGCCGGGCGACCACCAGACCACGGTCCGTGATGAGGATGCTCTCGCCGGCCCTGACCTGGTCGATGAGCGCGCTCAGACCGTTCTTGACCTCGGTGATCGTCGCGGTCTTCATCTGGCTAATCTAGCCATCGTGTGTTGGCCTGTCAAGCTCTTTCCTACCCGAGTAACCCGTCGGGCATGATGTCCGCCCGAGTTGACGCGGCTCCAGCGCCGGAGCAGCATGGTTGGGTCGCAGTCGAGGACACCACCAGATGACACTCACCCACGATGGGCGGGCCGAGTTGCTTGCCGCCTGCCCGCTGTTCTCAGGCGTGGGGCCGGAGGGCCTGGCGACCGTCGCCGAGCGAGCCGCCGAGGTCGACTACCGACCGGGCGCCGTCATCGTCCGCCACGGCGAGATCGGCACCGGGTTCTTCGTCATCGTCGAGGGCGGCGTGAACGTGATCCAGGACGGGAAGGTTGTCGCCCGCCTCGGGCCGGGCGAGTTCTTCGGTGAACTCTCGGTGCTGGACCAGATGCCGCGCAACGCCCAGGTGGTGGCCGCCGAGTCGACGCGCTGTCTGGCCCTCGCGTCGTGGGAATTCGAGCGCGTCCTCCTCGACCACCCGAAGCTCACGCTGGCGATCCTGCGCGGACTGGCTCGCCGGATGCGGGCCGTGGCGGAATCGCACCGCTCCTAGCTGGATCCATGTCCGCCATCGCCGATCCCGATCGTCCCGACTCG
>JANNUK010000489.1:0-1842 GCA_031395155.1 Chloroflexota bacterium
CGAGATGACCGCGATCTTCGCGTCCTCGCCACCGGCGAGCGACACGAAGCGGCTGAGGATGACCCGATCCCGGACCTTGTCCTCAGCGCCGCCGATGATGATGACCGTGCCGTCGCCCACAGTGGGCGGGAGTATAGCCCGAGCGGCCGGACCCTCGGCCGGCACGGCCGGTCGCGGGTGCGCACCGCGGATCGTCACTGGCCATGCGCCGTGACCGAGGGCCGGTCTCATCAGCTCGCCCCGTCGCGTAAACGGCGCGTTGTGGCGTCATTGGACGCGCCTGGGCATTATCTTGTGTGGGGGTCGCGTCGCGGTCTACCGGCCGCGACTGATCACGTGTACGAATGGTATGGGCCCGAGCTCGCGGCGATCCGCCCGACGGCAGGTGGTTGAGCCCCGTCCCGTACCTTCAGGTCGCGGATCGCGTTTTCGACCTCCGCGTAACGGCGATGATCGGCTTCTAGCACCAATGTCGCGCGATCGCGGTCGGTGATCGACGTTCGCCCGGCCGGGCGTGTCGCCCAGGTGCAGATGCTGCTCGACCAGCTCGCGGAGACCGAGCCCGTGGGCCAGGGTGGCCGGCAAGGGGAGCCCTGCGCCAGGGGCACGTCAGCCACCAGACGGTCGTCATGGAAGGCCATATCGAGTCGGTCGAGGGACCGAGGTGAGGCTTCACCGTGCGTTTTCGTGGCCAGCCGCGTGTACGTCGATGCCGCCCATGTACTCGGGACCTCCGCGGGCGCCCTGCGCGCCGCCGTGAGCCGCGCCCGCGGCAAGCTGGAGGGAGCGTGATGGAGCGTTCGCGCGCCGACAGGGTCCTTGCCGACTGGGACAGGATCTCCCGCCAAGCGAGGCGTCCCAGTTTGTCGCCGAGCAGGGCCGTCACAACAGCGCTGCCGGCTTCCACGATCACGGGTGCCGCGTTCCTCGTCGTGGTCGTTGTTCTCGCCGGCCTCTGGTTTGGCCTGCCACCGGGGATGGGCCAGCTCGGAGCCCAACCGTCGACCTCACCGGTTCAGCCGTCGGCACCGCCCGTGGACAAGTGGGGTCCACTCGCGGTCATCCCTCCCCAGGACGGGGCCGACACGGGGCGCACCGAGGGCACGCTGCGCATCACCGACACCTGTGTGTTCTTGGAGTCAGGGGTCGAGGTGACACTGCTGTTCTGGCCTGCCGACCGAACGACGTGGAGTGGGGAGTCGCGGGAAATTACCTTCGACAACTTCGACGGGAGCGCCGTTACTGTGGGCGACGGAGACCATGTCGTCCTCGGCGGCGGTGGCGACAGCGAGGCGGAAAGCGGCATCTCCGGCGAGGAGTGGGTCAGACGGATGGAGTGGGTCGCGCCGCCTGCATCGTCGTGCCCCCTCGACCCGCGGTGGGGCGTCGGAGCGGTCGAGAAATAGATGCTGAATTCTCGAGGCATGGCCCACCGTCGCGCCTATAGGACAAGGCCCAAGACAGCGAGGCGCCAATGCCATTCGCTAACGACGTGGCGCGGGTGGCGTCCTTCTAGATGGTCACCGTGACGGGGGCAATACCCGAACACATTTCCCACGAGGAACTTGCGACCGCTGGCTAGGCCGAGGTCGGACCTGC
This sequence comes from Chloroflexota bacterium, assembly GCA_031395155.1. Classification (GTDB taxonomy): domain Bacteria; phylum Chloroflexota; class Limnocylindria; order Limnocylindrales; family CSP1-4; genus CAKKPP01. Next base: position 1,600 of record JANNUK010000489.1, read on the forward strand.
CGTCGCAAGGTTCGAATCCGAGGAATCCTCCTCCCGGCGCCGCTCGTCGACCGGGCGCAGGAGGATCGCAGCCAGCACGAACAGCGCCACACCGAGGGCCAGCGCCGCACGCGGTCCACTGCCCAGCCGTTCGGGACCGCTGATGATGTCCATCAGCGTTCCGCCGATCGCCAGCGCGATGACCCCTGAGGACGCTGTCGCGACGTTGCTGATGCCCATGAATCGCCCGGACGAGGCCTTCGG
>JANNUK010000498.1:0-1888 GCA_031395155.1 Chloroflexota bacterium
GTGTCGGACTTGCCGACGGACTAGTGCAGTTCGAGGTCCTCAGCCCTGACCCGCTCAACGGCCCGCTCGCCGTCGACATCGACGGGAACGGTCGCGACGAGTTGATCGTTTCCGGAGCCGGAGGCCTTGCGTACGTCGACACCGCCCCGGATCGGCCCCGAAAACTCTCCGTTGCTTCCGAGCCGGCGATCGGCTTCATCGGCGTTCTCGGGCACTCGGTCGTCAACGGCTCGCCCGGCGGCCCGCCGGCGATCGTCACCCTGTCCGCGGCGTCGGCCGGGGTGATCGTCGGGCCGCTGCCGACCACGGCGGACGGAACCGATCCAATGCGTGCCGTGCTGTCCGAGCCCATGGCAGGGCCGCGCTGGTCGCGGGCTCTCGCCGCGTCACGGGCCGCCGTGGAGCGACAGGAGCCGGCAATCGGTCTGTGGGCAGATCTCGGGGGCGATGGCTGTCCCGACCTGATCATGCCGTTGCTCATCGTCGCCTGTGGCGATCCGCTGGGTGGCGTAGCGGCCCCACCCAGATCTCACCCCGGTCAGAACGCCGCACCGTCCTACGTGTTTCGGCACGGCCCCGCCTGGAACGCAGCGCGACCGCTGGCGCTCGTCGGGACCGGCACGCTTCGACGGATGCTCATCGCCCAATCGGTCGAGTGGGACGGATCGTCCGGCCTGCGGGCGCCGACGCCGTTACCCGCCTGGCAGGCCGGCGGCCACGGTGGCTGGCGGGCGGGTCCGTCGCAGCCCTTCGTACTGGCCGAACTGAGCCTTCCTGACCTCCTGTACTTCCCGGCGTACCCGGCCCCGTCGCCGACGATGGAGCTCCGCGCCACCGGTCGGCCGAGCGTCGTTCTGGCCTCGGGCTGGACGGGCACGAACTACTTCGTCCGGATCGTCGGGATGGAGGACGGCGATCCCGATCCCAGCAACGCTCCGGGTCTCGCGGCGTTCCTCGCGCCCCTCGGAGGTGTCCTGCCGCGAGCAGCGTCGGGGACGCTCGACAGGCTCGTGAGGATCGTCGTCCCGGATGGCCACGCGGCCGGAACCGACACGGCGGCGGCCACGATCCCGCTCGAGGACGTCCGAACCCGGAGCGGCGCCGAAGCCAACCGCTGGACGGTCACGTTCGTCGCCGTGAATGCCTGGGGCGAGCTCTCGGAACCGATTCGGGGCGTCGTCCTGCGAGATATCCGCGGGCCGGCATTGACCGTGACCGCGCCGTTCCTCTCGGCGCCGTGGCCGTTCTCGGCGCGGATCGCGGGAATCGCCGAACCGGGCACGGTGATCCACGTCAACGGCGGTCCGCCGCTCACCACGACGGGCCGCGGCGCCTTCGAAACGCGGCTGACGCTCGCCCCATGGCCGCAGCCGGTGGAATTCCGGGCCGTCGATGCCGCCGGCAATGAGACGGTCAGGGTCGTCTCCGTGATCGGCGGTCTCGATGTCCGGCAGCTGCCCTGGCAGGTGATCCTGGCCATCGTGATCCTGGCCGCGGTCATCGGGGGGACCATCGTGGAAGGCCGTCGGGCGCAGGCCCGCCTCGTGGCGGCTCCGCGGACCCCGGGCGGCTCGCTCGGTGTCGCCCACGGGCAGCGTGGGAGACGCCGGCGGTTGGACGTAGCGTGGGGTGCCGACGAGCGCGACGACCTGCCACTGCCCGAGATCGAGGAGCTGACGTCCGATCCCTCGGGTGGCCCAGACCGCGGTCGGCCCGTCGCCGGCGCCTGATTCGGCGAGCCCCGGGTCCGGCCGCCGGATGCGGTGCTAGCATCCGGGCGTGCCCCACAGCGACTGGCCTATCTTCGGTCGAGACGTGCCCGACGCGGCCTGGCGCCCGTCGCCCGAGGATCTCGACCGGAGCCAACTTGCGCGCTTCGTTCGGGCGA
>JANNUK010000503.1:0-5794 GCA_031395155.1 Chloroflexota bacterium
GGCTCTCGGGCCGTGCGAGCCCTTGTCAGCTACCGAGGATCGACCCGGGTTACAGGCCGAAGGTGGCGAGCCACACTAGGTCATCGGCGCGATCGACGCGATACACGCCGCCGGTCCCGGCGCAGTTGCCGTTGATCCCGAAGGATGTGACGCCGGCGACGACGTTGGACCTGCCGATGAAGTTCGGCCCGCCCGAGTCGCCGAAGCAGGTGCCGCCGGTGTTCGCGTTGTTGGACAACAGGAGCGAGAAGTCACCCGTGAAGCCGGGGACGTTGATCTGGTTCAGCTTGGGATGGGCGACCATCCGGACGCGGACGTTGTTCTCCTTCCACGCTGCCGCGTCAGGGAAGCTCATCTGCAGCCCGTAGCCGACGGCGGTAAACGTAGTGTTTTGCGTGCCGCGGCGGGTCTTGAGCGCGTCGAGCTGGTTGAGTGTCGGCAGGGTGCCGTACTCGCTCAGCACGACAGGGCTGTCGAGGACGACCACGCCGAGGTCAAAGAGGAAGAACGCGTTCGGGTTGTACTGCGGATGGGTGGACGGTGTGCCGCCGACATCGCCGGTGAACGGATAACCGTTGGCGGGGATCCCGGACTGGACATCCGCGTCGAACCAGATCTCGACGTGGGCCGCGGGGCTCTCCGTGCAGTGGCCCGCGGTCAGGAACAGCGTCGAAGACATCAGCGTGCCGCTGCACCGCCAGAGCGGGGTACCGTCGGCGTCCTGGGCGACCATCAGGCCGACGTACGGATGGCCGGAGCCGTCGAGCGTGCCATCGGTGATCGCGGCCGCGGGACCGACCAGCGCCCCGACAAGGAGCAGGGACACCACGACCGCCGCCGCGGCGGCTCGCGACCTCGACAAGAAACGCATACGCTTGATCCTCCATCCGGCATCACTTGGGATCTGCGCTGACAGGCCTGCCGGGCGACCTCGGGCGCTGAATGGACGGGGTCGTCTGGGGCGACGCCCGTCAGACGACGATGCTACGATCCCGGCCGCGGATCTGTCTCGCGCCAAGCCACCACACACGCGCTTGGTGGTGACAGCGCGCACCGACGTCTCAGGCCCCGAGCTTGCCCACGAGTTCGCGGACCGCCCCCGCGGAGCGATCGAAGGCCGCCTGCTCCTCGTCCGTCAGGTTCACCTCCATGACCCGTTCCAGGCCGCCGGACCCCAGCACTGCGGGCACCCCAACGAAGAGTCCCGTCGTCTTGAACTCGCCCTGGAGCAGGACCGCGCAGGGCAGGATGCGTTTCCGGTCGCGGAGGATGGCGTCGACCATCTCGAACGTCGACGCGGCCGGGGCATAGAACGCCGAACCGGTCTTGAGCAGGGCCACGACCTCCGCACCGCCGTTCGCCGTGCGCTCGCTGAGCGCGGCCACGCGCTCCGGGGACAGCAGCTCCGTGATGGGGATCCCGGCGACTGTGGAGTACCGGGGCAGCGGCACCATCGTGTCGCCGTGGCCGCCCAGCACGAAGGCGTGGGTGTCCTCGACCGACACGCCCAGCTCCTGGGCGATGAACGTCCGGAAGCGGGCCGAGTCGAGGACGCCGGCCATCCCGAGGACCCGCTCTCGCGGGAATCCCGACGCCTGCATGGCGACGTGGCACATCGCGTCGAGCGGGTTGGTGACGATGATCAGGATGCAGTCGGGGCTGTGGCGCACGGCCTGTTCGACGACGGCCCGGACAATGCCGGCGTTCTTGGCGAGGAGGTCGTCCCGGCTCATCCCCGGCTGGCGGGCCAGGCCCGAGGTCACGACCACGATGTCCGAATCGGCAGTGTCGGCATAGTCGTTGGTCCCGACGATCCGCGCGTCATGGCCGACCACCGGTGCGGCCTCGGCAAGGTCGAGGGCCTTGCCCTGGGGCAGGCCCTCCACGATATCGACGAGGACGACGTCGGCCAGCCCGGCCTCCGCGATCCGCTGTGCCGTGGTCGCGCCGACGTTGCCGGCGCCGATGACGGTGACCTTGTTGCGCGCCATGCTCGGGTCGCTCCTTTCGGGATCGAATGTGGTGGGGTCTAGTCGACCCGGGGACCAGCCGACCGGACTGCGGCCGACACGCCGTCGGCGTAGGCGGCGAAGTTGTCGGCGAACATCCGCGCGAGTCGCGCGGCCATCTCGTCGTAGGCAGCCGGGTCGGCCCACGTGCCGCGCGGTCGCAGGACCTTGTCGGGAACCTGCGGGACCTCGTTCGGGACCTCGACCCCAAAGATGGGGTCGGTCCAGGTCGGGATGTGGTCGAGATCGCCGTTGAGAGCCGCCCGGACCATCGTTCGCGTGTGGTTGATGTTCATCCGCTCGCCGGTCCCGTACGGACCGCCGGTCCAGCCGGTGTTCACGAGCCAGACCGGGACGTCGTGCAGAGCCAGTCGCTCGGTCAGCATGGCAGCGTACTCGCCGGGGTGGCGGGGCATGAACGGCGCCCCGAAACACGCCGAGAACGTGGCCTTCGGCTCACGCACCCCGATCTCCGTGCCGGCCAGCTTGGCGGTGTAGCCACTGATGAAGTGGTAGGCGGCCTGGTCGGCGCTGAGCTTGATGATGGGCGGCAGGATCCCGAACGCGTCGGCGGTCAGGAAGACGACGTTCTTGGGCTGGCCGGCGATCCCGGTCGCGTCGGCATTGCCGATGAAGTTGAGCGGGTAGGCGCCCCGGGTGTTCTCCGTGATTCGCTCCGAATCGAGGTCCAGCTGGCGGGTGACGGGATCCACGTCGACGTTCTCGAGGATGGTCCCGAACCGCTTCGTCGTCGCGAAGATGTCGGGCTCATACATCGGGGACAGGCGGATGGTCTTGGCGTAGCAGCCACCCTCGAAGTTGAACACGCCGTTGTCGTCCCAGCCGTGCTCGTCGTCGCCGATCAGGCTCCGCGTCGGATCGGCGGAGAGCGTCGTCTTGCCGGTCCCCGAGAGGCCGAAGAAGATGACCGAGTCGCCGTCCGCCCCGACGTTCACCGCGGAGTGCATCGGCAGCGCCCCTTCGTCGGGCAGCAGGTAATTCATGACTGTGAACGCGCTCTTCTTGATTTCGCCGGCGTACTCGGTCCCGACGATGATGATCTCCATCCGCCGAAGGTGGACGAGGATCGCCGTCTCGCTGCGGGTCCCCTCGGTCGCCGGGTCCGCCTTGAACGAGGGGACATCGATGATCGTGAAGTTCGGCTTGAAGGCGCGCAGGTCGCGGACCGTCGGCCGGCGGAAGAGGTTGCGGGCGAAGATACTCGCCCAGGCGGTCTCGGTATAGACACGCAGCGAGCGGCGATGTGCCGGGGCGGCCCCGATGAAGCAATCCTGGGCATACATCGGGCGGTCGGCGACGTAGGCCATGAGTCGCGCCCGGAGCCGATCGTAGTATGCCTCCGAGATGGGCCGATTGACCTCGCCCCACCAGATCCGGTCGTGGCTCCACGGCTCATCGACGAAGAACTTGTCCTGGGGCGATCGGCCGGTGTGCTTGCCGGTCCGGACGACGAGGGGGCCATCGGCGGCGATGACGCCCTCCCCCGCACGAACCGCATCCTCGTAGAGCGCGGCGGTCGACAGATTCACCCGGAGTGGCGACCCAAGGGTGGCTGCCGGGTCGCTCGTTGCTGACGGCTCGGAGGTGGTTGACTGGGTCATCTTGCGGACTCCTGGGCGCGGCGATCATCGATCGACCGGCCGCGCGTACCGCCGGTCGGGAGGGATCCCGGGCGGAGTCGGCTTTCGCAGTCAAGTGCCGCTCATCCTACCACCGGCTCTGCGTCCAAGGTTGCAGTTCGGTGGCGGAACGGGCCGTGCCAGCGCCTCGTCGGCTCGCGTCAGGCCCGATCGAGCGCCTGGGCGATATCGGCGATGAGGTCGTCGATGCCCTCGATGCCGACCGACAGGCGGACCAGCGCGGGATCGACCTCGAGGGCCGATTCGGCCACCGACGCGTGGGTCATGACGGCCGGGACTTCGACCAGCGATTCGACGCCGCCGAGCGATTCGGCGAGGGTGAACACCGTCGTGGCCTCACAGAACGCGACCGCCCGTTCGGCGGCCGTCCGTCCGTGGGAACCGCCGTCGCCGAGGACAAACGACACCATCCCGCCGCCGCTCGCCATCTGTCGCGCCGCAACAGCAGCGCCAGGGTGGGCGTGTGCGCCGTCGGCCAGGCCCGGGTAGATGACCCGCGCCACGTCGGGCCTGCCGGCAAGGAACCGGGCGACTGCGGCAGCGTTGGCGGCGTGGCGTTCGACCCGCAGGTGAAGCGTCCTGAGGCCGCGCAGGACGAGGAAGCAGTCCAGGGGTCCGGGAACAGCGCCCATCGCGTTCTGCAGGAAGCGGAGCCGTTCGGCGACGGCATCGTCGCTGGTCACGGCCACGCCGACCACCGTGTCCGAGTGACCGGCCAGGTACTTGGTCGCCGAGTGGAACACGATGTCGGCACCCAGCGTGAGGGGGCGCTGGATAGCCGGGGAGGCGAACGTGTTGTCGACGACGATCAGTGGCCGTCGTCCACCCTCTGCCGCTCGACGTGCGACCGTGGCGGCCACAGCCGCGATATCGACGACCTTCAGGCGCGGGTTCGTCGGAGTCTCGAACCAGACGAGGCGCGTCCGCTCCGAAAGCACCTCCCACAGGGCATCCTGACCGGACGCGAGGTCCACGTACGCAGTCTTGACGCCGCTTGACGCGTGGACCTTCTCCAGGTAGCGAAACGTGCCGCCATACACGTCGTCCCCGACAACGACTTCGTCACCCGGCTGCGCAAGCTGGGCGATCGCCGCGGTCGCCGCCGAGCCGGACGCGAAGGCGAATCCGTGGCGCGCGCCCTCGAGCGTCGCGACGGCTCGCTCCAGGCGTTCCCTCGTGGGGTTCTGGGATCGCGCGTATTCGTAGCCGCGAGTCGGACGGCCGACGGCCTCCTGTCGATATGTGGAGGTCTGGTAGATCGGGGGGGAGACTGCCCCGGTCAGCTCGTCCGGTTCCTGCCCGGCATGGACGGCGAGGGTATCGAAGGTTCGCGCGGGCTGATCGCTCCTGCCGTCGTCGTGCATGGCCCCATCATCGCCGACAGCGGAGGTCTTGACAGCGCCGGGTCGGAGGCCAGACTGCGCGTGTGAAGGCAGACTCGGGAATGCTCGCCGCCTCTGCGCTGGCGCTCGTGACCGCCACCCTCACGGCCGCGGGGATCGGCATCCTGCTGCTCACCCTCGACCGAACCGTCGTGGGTTGGGGCTTCCGCGGGTTCGCGGCGATCTTCGCGATCGAGACGGCGACGATTGGCTGGCTGATCATGGTTCGCCGCCCCGACAACCGGATCGGCGTGCTCCTGGGCGTCGCCGGGCTCCTCAGCGGCTACCAGGTCTTTGCGACCGAATACGCGGCCGACGCCGCGCTTGCGTTGCCGCTGGTCGACTGGATCGGCTGGATCAACGCCTTCGTATGGGTCGGCCCGGTGGCCATCCTCGGCGGGGCAATCCCGCTCTTCTTCCCCGACGGGCACCATCCATCGTCGAGATGGCGGCCAGTCGTGGGGCTCGTCGCCGCCGGTGCCGTGGGCGTGCTGATCACCGTCGCGCTCGCGCCGGGATCCCTCGGCACGGATCGGCCGGTCAGCCCACCGATCGCGATCCCCGTCGACCCGACGGTCGTCGACGCGATCTCCTGGGCATCGTACGGGATCCTGATGGCCGGGATCGTCGGCGCGGTCGGGGGGGGGGGGGGGGGCCCGGCGGCGGCGGGGCCCGCGGGGGGGGGGGGGCGACCGAGGGGGGGGGGGGGGGGGGGGCGGGGGGGGGGGGGGGGCCCGGAGGG
>JANNUK010000523.1:0-1868 GCA_031395155.1 Chloroflexota bacterium
CTCGCTGCACTCGTGGAGGCGCTCGGCGACTCGGCACACCCGCTGGTCGCGGCTGCCGGAGGCGGGGCGCCGACCTGGGGCGCCGAGACGGCGATCCCCCTGACGGTGTCCGTCGACGGGGCGGAGACGGTCATCGGCGCGATCTCGGTCGCGTGGGCCGACGCCGGGACACCGGACGCGGCGACTCGCGTCGTCGTGGAGGCATTCCGCGATTTGCTTGCAGTGGCAATCGATCGCTCTCGCCTCGGGTCGATGGCCAGCGAGCGTTCCGAGTGGTTCGAGCGGATGGCTCACCTCGACCCGCTCACCGGGCTGACGAACAACCGCACCTTCGCGCGCGTACTCGAACTGGAGCTCGTTCGGGCCGGACGCCAGGGCGGCGAGGTGGCGCTGGCGGTATTCGACGTCGACGACTTCCGGGCGGCCAACGAGGCCGGCGGTCACGCGGTCGGCGACGACATCCTGCGTTCGGTCGCCGCGGTCATCGCCGAATCGGTTCGTCTCGTGGATACGGTCGCCCGCTACGGTGGCGACGAGTTCATCGTCGTGGCGCCGGGCGCGGGCGGTGGCGCCGTCGCGCGGCGCATCCTCGACGCGGTCGCCGCCTTGCCGATGGTCGCCGATCGGTCGATCAGCGTCTCTGCGGGAATCGCCCGGTTCCCCGCCGACGGGTCCACCTCCGAGGATCTGCTGGCGGCCGCCGAGCAGGCCCTGGCCGGCGCCAAGACCGGCGGCCAGGCGTCGATCGCCGAGGCGTCGACCCTCCCGACCGGCTGAACCGGCGGCCCTCAGCCCGGGGGCGCCACCGCGACGCCCGAGGACACGATCGGCAGAGTCGGCGTCGTCGCACCCGGCCCCGACTCACGCGTCAGCGCGAGCGTCGTACCGGCCGTCGCCGCCGTGCCGGACGCCGTGAACGTCCCGGTCCCATCGGCAGCAACCGTGAAGCTCCCGACGGGCACGGGCCCACCGTCGCCGACGATCACCCAGGCCTCGTAGACCTCCGCACCGGCCGTCGGCGCCAGGTCGCGCATCGCGAGGACGATGGAGCCGTCGGCTCCGACCGCGGCGATGCCCGTGGGTCCGGCAGCGCCGCCCGACATGATCGCCGTCTGACTGCCGGGCTGGGCCGCAGCCGTGACGACCGCGGCGACGGCCTGGGCGTAGCGCTCGGACGCGTCGAGCCGACCCTGGAGGATGAGGCTCCAGCCACCGAGCACGGCGATGGCAAGGACGGCGGCGAGCCGCATCGCCCAGGTGCTGGTCGAGACCGGCCGGCGTCGGCCATCGCCGAACGGGATGCGGATCGACGGAGGCGGAGCCGAGGGCGCGGGCAAGACCGGCCTCGACAGCTGGGCGGCCACGGTCGCATCTGCCGCCGCTGCAGCCAGGATCTTTGCCTTGAGTCCCCCGGGTGGCTCGACCGGCTCGACCGATTCGGCGAGATAGCCGACAACGCCGCCCAGGGTCTCGAACTCCTCGTGGAGGTCCGAGCACGCGGCGAGGTGCTCGCGCACGGCGGCCGCGTCGGCGGCGTCGAGCGCACCAAGGACGAACGCGGGGGCAAGCTCACGCGCTTCGGCGCAGGTCAGGATCATGGTCCTGTGTTCCGTTCGGCGGCGAGGAGCGCATCACGCATCGCCAACAGCCCCAGGCGCATCCGGCTCTTGACGGTCCCGAGCGGCGCCCCGGTCCGCTCAGCGACCTCGGTCTGGGTGAGACCGCCGAAGTAGGCCAACTCGATCGCCTCCCGCTGGACGTCGGACAACGTGGCAAGCGCCGCGCGGACCTCAACCGCGTCGAGCCGCCCGGCCACCTCCGGCCAGATATCGGGCGACAAGAGGACCGGCGGCAGTGGGAGTTCCGGG
>JANNUK010000532.1:0-2944 GCA_031395155.1 Chloroflexota bacterium
CGCTCCTGTCCACGGCGCTACTCCTCCCCGATGTCCTCGTTCCATGCCGCCGGGTTCGCGGCGATGAACGCTCGCATGAGCTCGAAGCATTCGTCGGAGTCCAGGTTGATCACCTCGACCCCGCGCGACCGGAGAAGATCCTCCGCGCCCAGGAATGTCCTGTTCTCGCCGAGGACGACACGCGGGATCCCGTACAGCAGGATCGCCCCCGTGCACATGTCGCACGGCGAGAGGGTGGTGTACATCGTGGCGCGCCGGTAGACCGAGGCCGGCAGTCGGCCGGCATGCTCGAGCGCGTCCGTCTCGCCGTGGCGGATCGCGCTGCCTTGCTGGATGCGTCGATTGTGGCCGGCGCCGAGGACCTTCCCATCCGCCACGAGCGCCCCGCCGATGGGGACGCCGCCCTCGGAGCGGCCGATCCGCGCCTGCTCGATTGCGACGGCCAGGAATTCGTGGTCACGACGTTGGTCCATGTGCACCCTCCTCAGCTGCGGCGATACGGCTTCAGGTAGGCCCCGGGGTAGGCGACGTTCCGGCCGGAGAGCGCCAGGGCAAGGATGACCACGAGGTAGGGCAGCGCAAGGAGCACCTCGAACGGGAGCTCGCCGAAGCCGGGCAGGATGCGCAGCCGGAACTGGAGCGAGTAGACGAACGAAAAAACCAGTGCCCCGAGCACGCCGCGCCCGATCCGCCAGCGTCCGAAGATGACGAGGGCGACGCACACCCAGCCGCGCCCGGCGATGATGTCGAGGGTGAAGCTGCCGAGCACGGCGAGCGTGAAGAAGGCGCCCCCGATCGCCATCAAGGCGCCACCGATCATGAGCGCCAGGTAGCGCGTCCGGGCAACGTTCACGCCGGCGGCGTCGGCCGCTTCAGGATTCTCGCCGACGGCCCGGATCTCCAGCCCGAAGCTGGAGCGCTGGAGGACCCACCAGGCGACTGGAACTACCGCGAGGAACGCGACGTAGGTCAGGGCGTATTGCCGGAACACCTCGCCGCCCGGCCCAAGGATGGCCAGCGGGTCCAGGAGCGGCATCGGCTCGATCCGCTGGAGGTCGGCCCCCGTGAAGATCAGCCGGTTGGCGAACTCGGCCACGCCGATGAGCATGATCGTGAGACCAATCCCGGACACGTGCTGGTTGGCGCCGAGCGTGACCGTCAGGAACGACATGATGGCCCCCGACAGGATCCCGACGACGAGCGCGGCCACCAGGCCGATGAGTGGCGATCCTGTCGCGGCCGCCGCCGCGAACCCCGCGAAGGCGCCGGCGTACATCGTCCCCTCGATCCCGAGGTTGAGGACGCCCGAGCGCTCGCTGTACGTCTCGCCGACGGTGCCGTAGACGAGCGGCGTGGCGTTGCGCAGCGTGGCAGCGAGCAGGTCGATGATGAAGGTCACTGGCCAACCCCCTCGTCCGACGCAACCGGCGATTCCGGCGCGGACGGTTCGTCGTCACGGTCGAACACCGGAGGGCCCTTGCCGGTCGGCGCACGTCGACTGGTCCCGCCGCGGGACCGGCGAAGGGCGATCAGGCCGATCGTGGTGAGGAGCAACACGCCCTGGACCACGGCGCCGAGCTGCGATGGGATCTCGAGGGCGCGCGCCGCCGAACTCGCACCCACCGTCAGGTCGCCGAGGAACAGGGCCGCCAGCGCCACACCGGGCAGCGACAGCGAGCCGAGCGTCGCCACCACGATCCCCGTATAGCCGTATCCGGGTGAGAGCCCGCTGGTGAGGCGGAACTGGATCCCGGCCACCTCACTGACCCCGGCCAGTCCGGCGATCGCACCGCTGATGAGCGCGGCTCGGAAGACGACCCGGGAGACGTCGATCCCGGCGAACCGCGCGCCGATCGGGCTCAGGCCGGCGGCTCGAAGCCGCAACCCGGCCGGCGTCCGCGCGACCACGTACCAGGCCGCCGCGATGATGACGAGTGCGACGACGAACCCGAGGTGCACCCGGGACCGCTCGAGGAGGGCGGGGAACTCGGCTGCGGCAGCGATCCGCGGCGACTCCGGAAAGCCGGTCACGGGGTCTCGCCACGGGCCGTGGAGGAGGCCGTTGACGACGAGCAGCGCCACCGGGTTCAGCAGGAGGGTCGTGACCACCTCGTCGATCCCGAACCGGACCCGGAGCACTGCCGGGACCAGCGCCCACGCCGCCCCTGCGAGCGCACCGGCCACGAGCATGGCCGGCAGCACGATGATCGGGGGCAGGTCGCCCGCGGCCGCACCGACGCCCGCGGCGGCAATCGCGCCGAGCAGGAGCTGTCCTTCCGCCCCGATGTTCCAATACCCGGCCCGGAAGGCGATCGCCACGGCCGCGCCGGTGAACAGGATCGGCGTCGCGGCGACGAGCACCTCCAGGATCGAGAACCGCGAGGTGAGCGGGACGACCAGGAACTCGCCGTAGGCGGCGATGGGATTTGCGCCGGCCAGCAGGATCGGGCCGGCCGTGAGGGCGAAGGTGATGAGCACCGCCCAGGCGACGATGACCGGGCTCGACCAGCGGGTCGGCCGCCATGCGGCGAGGCGCCCGAGGGCCGGCGCCGGCGCGCTCACGCGGCCGCTCCTCGTCCCGCCATCAACAGCCCGAGTCGCTCGGGGTCTGCGTCGCGAACCCCCATCTCGCCGACGATCCGGCCCTCGTAGATGACGACGAGCCGATCCGCCAACTCGAGCAGTTCGTCCAGGTCCTCGGACACGAGGAGGATCCCGGCACCGGCCGCCCGGCGGGCCATGAGCTGGGCCCGAACGTATTCCGTCGCGCCCACGTCGAGGCCTCGGGTGGGCTGCGCCACCACGACGACCTTCGGATCGCGGCTCAGCACCCGGGCGAGGAGCACCTTCTGGATGTTTCCTCCCGAGAGCGCGCCCACCCGATCGTTGGGATGGGCCCGGATGGCGAAGCGCTCGATGAGCTCGTCGGCGTGCTCGGCGATCG
>JANNUK010000607.1:0-1942 GCA_031395155.1 Chloroflexota bacterium
GCCGCGAGAAGCGGAAACTCGCGCAGGCACGGTTCGCACGAGGGACCCCAGAAGTTCACGATCACCGGCCGCCCGCGAAAGTCGCTCAGGCGCAGCGGGCGGCCATCGAGGGTGGTTCCGCCGATGTCGGGGGCCGGCAGGTCCCGGCCGATTGCCGTCCCGGCGTTGTCCCACGGTCGAACGAGGATCACGACCGCCAGCAGCACCGGGAGGACGATGATCAGAGCGGCAAGGGCTGCGCGACGGGGCGTTGCGGACGTCCTACTTGACGGTCAGCGTCGCGGTCATATCCGCGAACGGGTGGACGGAGCAGATGAGCACGTAGGCTCCCGGCTGGAGCGCGTCGAATGAATAGGTCGTCGACTCGCCGCCGTTGATCGTCGGGTGGTCAAGCAGAACGTCGCCGCTGTCGCTCCGAAGGTCCACATCGTGGGTCACGGACGCGGGGTCTTCGTTGCTGAACGCGACCTGAAACGCCGCGCCGGCGGCCACCTCGATGGCATGGGTGCTGTATTTGATGTCCCTGGCCACGATTGACGGGCCGGCTGGGCCGGGCGCCTCGCCGGAGGGGGCGGGGGATCCCTCTCCGACCGCCGGTGCCGTATCGCGCGGCGGGATGAGGCCGGCCTGGACCAGGACGGCGAAGACGACGATGACCGAGAACGCGCCGAGCAGTCGCGTCGGATAGCGCGGCGCCGGAATGTTCTCGAGATGGCCCGTCGAATCCGCCTCGACCGTCTTCGCGTATTCCCCCCGGGCATCGGCGAGCCAGCCGAGCAGGGCTGCGGCAAGGAACAGCACGCCGGCCAGGAGCAGCCAGCCGCCGAAGACGAGCCCGAAGAACAGCACCCCCATCGAGAGGGCGCCGAGGACCGGTCGGAAGGTCGGCCCGGGCAGGTGGACTCCCGGTGGCGGCCCGGGATGGATCACTGCCGGAAGGCGCTCGACATGGACGAGGTGGTCGTATTCGCGCAGGCCCTCGCGTCCCCAGTACAGCAAGGACAGGGCGAGCGCGATCGCGCCGACGACGATCCAGATGCCACCCAGGACGAGGCCGAACAGCAGGACGCCCAGGCCGAGCGCAGCGAACACCGGCGCATAGGTCGGTCCCGGCATGTGCAGCCCCTCTGGGGCAACGGGTGTCATGCGTGACTTGCCGCGCCGCGTGGGACCGGCCGTCGCCAGTCGGAGAACCGTCCGCGCCAGCCACAGGCCGGCCAGGATGGCCAGGAACACCGGCATCAGGTTGATCAGCTCGCCCCAATCAGGGATGACGAACTGGGCCATGAAGTCGATGAGCTGGTGCCAGAGTTCCTCGATCAAGGTTTCGGGCCCCGACTCACTCGTTCGGGGAGCCGGCGACCAGGACGTAGGCCATGAGCGCCATGGCGATGCCCAGGGCGCCGAGCATGGTCACCCCGGCGTAGTCGATGTGCCAGTTGAGCAGCGCGGCCAGGCCCCAGAAGGCAATGGCGATGACGACGAACAGGATTCCGACGAGGGCGGCGTTGCGGGGGTGTTGGAGCGGATGCATCGGTGCTCCTCGGCTACAGCAGGTAGAGGACCGAAAACAGCACGATCCAGACGACGTCGACGAAGTGCCAGTACAGCGAGGCAGCCTCGACGGCGTCGTGATGGCGTGACGAGAACTGGCCGGCCATCCCGCGATACAGGATGACGCCCAGCATGAGGACGCCGCCGAACACGTGCGCGCCGTGGAAGCCGGTCAGCGTGTAATAGGTCGTCCCGAACGACCCGGCAGTAAGGGTGAGGCCCTCGTGCGCCAGAAGGAGGTAGTCGTAGGCCTGCATCAGCAGGAAGACGATCCCGAGGATGACCGTGACCGACATGTTGCGCAGGAAGCCCGCCCGATCGTCGCGGCGGATGGCGTTGACGGCCATCTGGCAGGTGACCGAGGAGAGCACCAGGATGACCGTGGCCA
>JANNUK010000023.1:0-2521 GCA_031395155.1 Chloroflexota bacterium
GAGCACCGCATGTTCGCCCGACGCGTAGCTGTCGTCGACGACGATCGTGTTGTTCACGTCGCGTCCGAGGGTCGTGACGGTGTCCAGGGCGAACACGGAGCCGGCCTTCGGTTCGTTCGCGGGAGAATCGATCGTCACGAGGCGGCCCAATTCGACCGCCCGCTCAGACGCGGCCGCGCGCAGGTCACGCAGCAGGACGCGAGCGACGGTGGCGAGGAAGACGTACAGGAGCACGAGAAAAGCGATCCGTACGATCCAGATGGACACGACGAGCGCGTCCATCAGCGATCCGCCGCGGCGTGATCGGGGTCCGTCGACGGCGACTCGACGGCGCCGACCGACTCGACCACCAGGATCGATCGACCGAGTTCGATCCGGTCACCCGGTCCGAGGGCAAGCTCGCGCACCCGGGTCCCGTTGACGACCGATCCATTCGTGCTCTCGAGATCGGTGAAGACGAGGCTCCCGGCTCGCGCCGTGAGCCGGGCATGGTGACGGGACACGCGACCATCATCGAGTACGACGTGGTTGTCGGGGGCCCGCCCGATGGTCAACACCGCCGTCGCCACCTCGTGTCGGCGGACCCGCCCGTTCGGGGATGTCGAGCGGAGCACTGCTGCCGGGATGCGCGTCTGCGGGACCGCATACTGAGCGGTGTGATCTGGAGCGAGCGTCGGCTCGGGCGGCACGGCCATCATGTGCGGCCCGGCCCTGATGCCGTCACGGATGTCATCGGTCGTCGCTCGCACGTCGACCTCACCACGACGAACCCCCGGATCGCCGACGAGCGTGACGGTCGGCCGCTCTGAAACCGAGTACCGATGCTGCCGGGCGAATCGCAGCACGGCGTCGGCGAGCGTTGCGGCGAGTCCGGCCGAAGCCTCCCGGTCGGGTGAGAGGTCGGCCGGGTTGAGCCGAACAAGGAAGCCGCTTGGCACGGACATTCGTCCGGCCTCCGCTCGCCGGCCCAGCTCCATCGTCCGCTCGATCCGGCGCTGGATCTGGATCGGCTGGACGGCGGAACGGAACAACCGCGTCGTGGGCCGCTCGAAGAGGCGTTCGAGGAACTGCTCGAGCGCTGCAAGTGGTCGCATGCTGGGGCCGGAGTCTAGCACCGGGGCGGATGAGGATCAGTCGGGTGGCCTCGGCCCCGGACCATCGGGAGGAGGCCTGCGGTACCTGCGAGCGGGGGGAGCCGGCAGGGCGTGGGGTATACTTTCGACCCCTCCGGGCTGGTCTGTGCTCGGACGATCCTGCGAACCTGGGGGTTCGATGACGGAAGCTCTGACCGAGTCGTTCTGTGAACGATGCGGCACGCGATATACGTTCGAGTCAACGGCGCCGCGATCTGGCCGTCGAGGGGCGGTCCGAACGCTCACCTCCGGACTCAAGAACTTCGTGCTCAGCGACGACACGTCGTTGGGCGACGCGATGGCCGCTGCGCGCAGCGACGCAGACCGTGAAGTCACGAACCAGCAGCTTGACGCGTTTCACAAGACCTTCAACTTCTGCATGTCTTGCCGCCAGTACACGTGCGGCAACTGCTGGAACGAAGCCGACGGTCGCTGCCTGACCTGTTCGCCTCATTTGGGTCACGAGATCCTGCCGGCTCCCTTCCCGAATCTCCAGCTCGTCGAACCGGTCTCGCTCGACCAGGATCGACCCCACATCGCCGCCGAGGCGTGGCCGGCCCTCGACCTGCCGACGATCGAGGCCGAACCGACGGCACCGCTGGTGGTCGCGCAGTGGCCGGCCTGGGACACTCCACAGCCGGTCGCTATCGCGGCAGAGACACCGGAGACACCTGAGGCGGAGGCTGTCGAAGCGCCCGGCGCTGTAGCCGCGATCGAGGCGGCACCGGTCGCTGCCGAGGAAGAAGCGGCTGCCACGGAGATCGAAGCCGGCATGCCCGAACCGGTCGTCGGCGAAGCCGTTGCCGAGCCTGAGCCGCTTGCCGCCCAGGAACCCGCCTCGGGCATCGAGGAGGTTGCCAGCGCGGCCGCCCATCGCACGCGCTCACTCATGTCGCGGTTCCGCCCGGGCCAGAACATCGACGCGGAGCTCGCGGAGTTCGAGCGCGATCACGCATCGACCGGCGCCGACGCGCAGGCGGTCGCCGCCGAGGCGGTCGCAGCGGAGCCGGAACCGGTCGCCGCCGAACCTGTGGCCGCCGAGCCGGTCGCGGCGGAGCCGGACCTGGTCGCGGCGGAGCACGTGGCCGCCGAGCCGGTCGCGGCGGAGCCGGAACGGGTCGCCGCCGGAGACCCGCTCGAGGACCGCGTCGAGCAGCCGGTCTGGCAGATCACGGCCCCGGACGAAGCCGCCACCGAGCCTCAGCCCACGAACGGCTACGCGCCGCCGCCAACGTTCACCGTCGAACCACAGTGGCCGACGGCGCCCACCGACACCCTCGCCTTCCTCCGCCGGTCGCGCCCCGATGAAGACGTCTGGACCGCCTCAGCGAAGGAGATGCTTGCAGCCGGCCCCGCGCCCGCAGCCGGTGCAGGACTGGATCGCGACC
>JANNUK010000050.1:0-1836 GCA_031395155.1 Chloroflexota bacterium
CGAGGTCATCGTCGTCGGATCTCACCTGGATGGCGATCGCACCCTGCCCCGGCGCAGGCGGCATCACCGCATCGTCGAGGTATTCGGTGATCCGATCCGCCCGACCCAGCCGGATGAGGCCGGCCGTCGCCAGGATGAGCGCGTCGGTTGCGCCCTCGTCCAGGCGTCGGAGGCGCGTGTCCACGTTGCCGTGAAGGGGATGAACAAGCAGGTCGGGGCGCAACGCAAGGAGGAACCCCGTCCGCCGCGGGCTGTCCGTGCCGACGCGTGCGCCGCGCGGCAGCGTCTCCAGGGAGGCAACGCTGCTGCCGGCGGCGACCACCAGGGCGTCGCGCGGGTCCGCCCGGGGCAGGAACGCCGTGATGTGCAGCCGCGGATCCTGGACGGTTGGGACGTCTTTCGCGCTGTGGACCGCGACATCGACGCGATCGGAGATCAAGGCGTCCTCGATCGCGCTGACGAACGCACCCTCGCCCCACGCTGTGTCCGGGGCGCGGAGGTCGCCCTCCGTGTCGATCAGGACCGTTGTCGCCGGCCGGCCCGCTCGCTCGAAGGCGGCCACGACCTGGCGCGCCTGGGCGAGGGCCAGGACGCTTCCGCGCGTCCCAATTCGGACCGGCATCCCGCTCACAGGCCGACCAGCTCGTACGCGATGATCGTCACCGGTCCTGGCTGTCGCGTGGGGCGATCGCCGCGCCCTCGGCAAGGAAGGTCGAGCGAGCGCGACCGCGTGCGGCGCCGATGCGTGCGGCGCCAATGCGTTCGACGCCCTGGGCGGTCATCGCTGCCACGAGGAGCTGGTCCAGGGCACGTTCGGCAGTTTCCATCAACGTAGTCGTCCCGCCCGGGTCGATGCCTCGTCGCTCCGCGGCGACGCTGAGCTCGTGCAGGAACGGCCGGCGAAACTGAAGGAATCCTTCCAGGGCCTGGCTCAGCGAAAGGCTCAGCTGCGCCGCCATCCGCCCGTACGTGACCGCCTCGGCCACGGCCGCCTTGAGGTGCTGCGTGGCCGTGACGCCCTGATCACCGTCGAGGTGGCCCAGCAGCAGCTCGGCCATCCGTCGGCCATGGATGCGGAACCACTGGCGCTGGTCGTCGGTCAGGTCCACCAGCCACGGCAGCTGCCGCGCAGCGGTCGACGCCTCACGCCGATAGGCGCGAGCCAGGCGGGCCGGCGTGAGGGCCGAACGAACGAGTGACAGACGCGTCGGCCGGTCGCCAGGGAGCAGTCGCTGCAGCGCGGGCCGATTGAACCGTCGATGGCCGCCGGGGGTGACGAACACCGAGAGACGACCGGCGTCACTCCAACGACGGAGGGTCCCGGCCGAGACCCCGAGGATACGGGTTGCCTCTCCGAGGGTGATCCAATCCGAGTTCGTGCCGGTGGAACGCCTAAATCTACTCATATCTCACTAAATATGACGTCCGTTGGGCAGAAGGATATCCCACGCGACGGCGGGTCGTGTAACGCCACCGAACGCGGGAAGCCGACCTGGACGTCCTCTGGTCGCTGGGGTGCTGAGGGACGCGAGCCGTCCGGTCTCGACGGGGGCGGGATCGGCAAGGAGGGCACCGAAGGCGAATTCGCGGAGGCGGGCCGATCGATCATCGTCCCCGGTCAGGAAAACCGGTGTTGTCTCCGAAGACTCCGTGGCTGCGGGCCGGGCCGCGTCCGGGCCGAGACCGGCGAGCAACAGGAACGGACCGTACCGCGGGCCCACGAGGACCAGCCGTTGGATCCCGAACGGGCCCACCCCTTCGGTCGACAGCGTGAAGCCCGCGGCGCGCGCGCGATGCGCAGCGTCCGCGTCCACGAGCAGGTAGCGCGCGACCGTC
>JANNUK010000100.1:0-9265 GCA_031395155.1 Chloroflexota bacterium
CATTCCCGCTGATGGACACGACGTTCGGGAGCAACATCGTGCTCGTCGGGGCCTACACCATCCTGTCGTTCCCGTACATGTACCGGGCCGTCGACACCGGCCTCCGGGCCATCGATATCCAATCACTCACCGAGGCGGCCCAGAGCCTGGGCGCGGGCTGGCCGCGGATCATCGTAGGCGTGATCTTCCCGAACATCCGGGTCGCGCTGCTGAGCGGCGCATTCCTGACGCTCGCCATCGTGATCGGCGAGTACACGATGGCCAGCTTCCTCGGCAGCAAGACGTTTGGGCCCTACCTGTCGCTCCTCGGCCAGAACCGCGCCTTCGAGCCGGCCGGTGTCTCGATCATCAGCTTCGGCCTCACCTGGATCGCGATGGGTGCGATCCAGATCCTGGGCCGAGGCGGACAGCGCATCCAGGTCGGCGGCGCGCGTTGATGCCTGCACCAGAGATGAGGTCCCGATGTCGTTCCTGACCCTCACCGGCGTCCAGAAGCACTTTGGCGCGTTCACCGCGGTCGAGGACTTCAATCTCGAGGCGGAGAAGGGCGAATTCGTGTCCTTCCTGGGGCCCAGCGGCTGCGGCAAGACGACGACCCTCCGGATGATCGCCGGGTTCGAGCTGCCCTCCACCGGGACGATCGTCGTCAACGACGAAGACATCACGTTCAAGGCCCCGAACCAGCGCAACGTCGGGATGGTCTTCCAGTCGTACGCGCTGTTTCCGAACATGAGCGTGGCCGACAACATCGGCTTCGGCCTGAAGGTGCGCAAGCAGCCTGTCGATCAGATCCGGAAGCGCGTCGGTGAACTGCTCGAGCTGATCAACCTGCACGACAAGGCAACCCGGTTTCCCTACCAGCTCTCGGGCGGCCAGCAGCAGCGCGTGGCCCTCGCCCGCGCCCTCGCGATCGAGCCGCAGGTCCTCCTCCTCGACGAGCCGCTGTCCGCCCTGGACGCGAAGATTCGAGTCTCGTTGCGCAACGAGATCCGCTCGATCCAGCGCCAGCTCGGGATCACCACGATTTATGTCACCCATGATCAGGAGGAAGCGCTCTCACTTTCGGATCGGGTTGTCGTGATGAGCCAGGGCCGGATCGAGCAGATCGGCGCGCCCTTCGAGATCTACAACTTCCCGGCAACCGCGTTCGTGGCCTCGTTCGTCGGCACGCTCAACGTCCTCGCGGCAAGCGTCGTGGATGCTGCGGCGGGTCGTCTGTCGGTGGACGGCCAGGAGATCCGTGCCGCGTCGGTATCGGCGCCGAACGGCTCCAAGGTGTCGGTGGCCCTGCGACCCGAGATCGTCACGATCGATGGCGAGGGCGGCGGCAACCGGCTTTCTGGCAAGATCGAGGACGTCACGTTCCTCGGGTCGATCGTGCGGATCCGGGTCAAGGTCGGCGAAGGCGCCGGGCGGTTGTCGTTCGATACGTTCAACAACCCGAGCCTGATCTTGCCGAAGATCGGTGAGACCCTGGCCCTCACGTTCCCGCCGGAGGCCTGCCTCCTCCTCGACGCCGCGGCCCAGATCCCCACGTCGGTCGACCTCGAGGACGCGTGACCGCGGCCCTCGGGGGGCCGCCCGACCTGGCGGGGATCGACCTCGTCATCTTCGACAAGGACGGCACGCTCGTCGACTTTCACGGGCCGTGGGGCGAGTGGGCCGAAACCCTTGCCGATCGGATCGACGCGGCCACCGACCTCGACGTGCGGGCGCCCCTCTTCGCGATGCTCGGGTACGACCTGGTCACGCGACGGACCCTCGCCCACGGCGCCCTCGCCGCGACGCCAATGGCCAGGCTTCGCGAAATGACCGTGGGCGTCATCGCGGATTCCGGGGTGCCCGTGGAGATCGCTGAGACGATCGTCGCGGCGACCTGGCACGCTCCCGACCCCGTCGCGGTAGCACAGCCCCTGGCAAACCTGGAGCGGCTATTCGCCCGTCTTGCGACGGGCGGGCGACGGATCGCGGTGGCGACGACGGACGACCGCGACCCGACCGAACGGACGCTCGAAGCGCTCGGCGTGTCGGGTTGGGTCGAGGCGATCGTGGCCGCCGACGACGGCGTCCCGGTCAAGCCGGCGCCGGACATGGTCTACCACCTGGCCACGCTGCTCGGCGTCCGGCCGGAGCGCTGCGCGGTCGTCGGCGACGCACCGAAGGATCTCGCGATGGGTCGGACGGCGGGCGCCGGCCTCGTGGTCGGCGTCCTGTCGGGCGTTGGGGATGAAGCCGACCTCGCCGGGCTCGCCGACGTCCTGCTCGGTTCGGTGGCGGAGCTCCTGCCCGAAACCTGACCGTCGAGCGGTGGATCAGCGGCGATTGCCGAACAGGCGGAGCAGGAACAGGAAGATGTTGATGAAGTCGAGGTAGAGGCGAAGCGCCCCGATGACGGCCGCCTTTTCCATCGAGCCGTACTGCGCGGCGAGGTCGCCGGACGAGATGCGCTGGACGTCGTAGGCGGTGAGCACCGTGAAGATCGCCACGCCGGCGAACGAGATGAGCCAGCCCAGCGGGCCGCTCGCGAGGAAGATGTTCACGACCGACGCCACGATCAGGCCGATCACGCCCATGGTCAGGAACCCACCGATGCCGACGAGCGAGCGCTTCGTCGTGGCGCCGAACAGGGCGGCACCGCCGAACATCGCACCGGCACTCAGGAACGCCGTGGCAACCGACGGGAACTCGTACGCGGACACGATGAGGCCCACGGTGAGTCCGAGGGTTGCTGCGTACACGAAGAACAGGCCCAGGGCCGCGGTGGCGCCGATCTTGTTGATGCCGGCACTGATCACGACGACGAGGGCCAGCTGGCCGATCACGGCGAACAGGAAATAGTCGGCCGCGAACCTGAGCAGCTGCTCGTTGCCGCTCACGAACGAGGACACGGCCGCTGTCAGCAACAGCCCGGCGAACATCCAGGTGAACGCCTGTGTCAGGAAGGATGCGGACAGGGCGGCCGCCGGTCGGACGCCCATCTGGGACGGCGACCCGAATTGGGACGGCTGGAAGCTCATCGATGGATCTCCTTGCAGATCACGCGGGGTTGACGGGGGATCGAGCGGTCCGATCCCGGGTTCCATTTCGAGACGGCGTGGCGCGACGCGATTCGGCCTGCTCGGCAGCGCGCGCGAGGACCCACAGCAGGTCCGCGAGTCGATTGAGATAGGGCACGAGATGCTCGCCGGGCACGAGGCCGTCGTGGCGAAGGGCGACCGCGCGACGCTCGGCACGGCGCACGATGGTCCTGGCCAGCTCAAGCGCGGCGCTGGTGGGCGTCTCGCCGGGGACAACGAACTCGCGCGGCATCTCGATGTGCGATTCGACCGCCTCGAGGAGGTCGTCGAGACCGGCGACCATCGCCGCCGAGACGCGGGTGCGTCCATCCTCCAGGCGATCCCAGGCGTCCGGATTGGTCGCAAGCTCCGCACCTACCACGAAGAGCTCACGCTGGAGCCGCAGGATCGTCTCGCCGAACCCACCGAGGCCCCGCGGCAGCACGCCGATCCGTGCCTTCAACCCGACATTGGCACGCGCCAGTCCGAGGGCCGCGACCGCCTCATCGACCGTGCCGTACGCCTCGGTCCGGGCGTCGTCCTTGGCGATTCTCGATCCGCCGTAAAGCAGCCCGGTGGTGCCGTCGTCACCGCGCTTTGTGGCGACGACGGAATCGAAGCCCTGGGCGTGATCGGAGCGGGCCACGGGATCTACCACATGAGGCCGGCGTCGCGCGGATCCCAGCGCTCTGCCAGCAGCGTGACTTTGACCTCGTGCTCCGTGACGGACTCGGCCTGCTCCTTGACCTGCGCGATCATCGAACCAGCGTACGGGCAGAACGGGGTCGTGAGGATCATCTTGACCTCGGTCTCGTCTTTGCCGAGGATGATCTGCTTGATGAGCGCGAGCTCGACGACGTTCATTCCGATCTCGGGGTCGACGACGGCACGCAGGGCATCGAGGATTGCGAGCTCCATCGCCCGGCGCTCAGCGTCGAACACGGGCGCGCCTGCGGCAACCGCGGCGGCAGGTTCCTGCGCGGTCATCGTGGTCTGGTTCTCGATCGAGTCGGTCATTTGGTCTCCGGGTGCGTCGCCAGAGCGTACCACCGGTCCCGCCGGAACCCTGCGAACCACGAATCAGGGAGGGTGCCGGGATGGACGTCGACAGCGACGATGGGCGCCGACAGCGACGTCAAGCGGCGGGTGCGCGCTCCTTGATCACGGCACCCGGCAGGCGGTACGCCTCGGGGAGCCCGGCGGCCTCTGCGGCGCTGAGCCCCGGACCGACAAACGATCCGTCGGCGTCCACGAACTCCCCGTACCGATCGCCCTGGCCTGCGGCGTACGCATAGGCGGCAGCCACGCCCATCGTCTTGAGTTCCGGATGATCCTTGAGGATGTCGGTCAGGTCGTAACCGCTCCGCCGCAATTCGAGCAGCTGGCGCACGGTCAGCCGCGACCCGTAGCAGAACGGTTCACCGTTCATCACGAGCGGGTCCTGCTGCACCCACTTGATGGTCATCGTCAGGCGCCCTTGTACAGGAAGGCCAGGAGCCGGTTCCGCTTGCGCGCGTCGCCGGCAAGGCGGCGGTACCCGCGGAAGGTGGCGACGGCCGCGTCGATCGCCCGGTCGGCTCCGGCCCGCTCGTCCGGCGCGAGCGTCGCCGTGATCGCCTGGCGGAGCCCTTCCATGATCGACACGAGGTCGTCCATGGGCACGAGCCGGCGCCGATAGAGCGGCGCGATCGCGTTGGCGAATTCGCGCGTGAAGACGACGTCGTCGACCGCCACGGAACGGGCAATGCGCTCGAGCAGGGTCTCAGCGTCACGCTGCAGGTGGCGCAGCGACGTCTCATCGTGGCGCTCGAGCATGGTCGGGTCCAGCTCGGCGGCGATCTCCAACGCTCGGGCCGCGAGGCGCGATGTGCCCGCGATCAACCGTTCGGCCGCGCCGGCGGCTCGCGCGGTCAGGTCGGGCGGCGGGGCGCCCAGGCTCGGATGGCTCACGACGGGCAGTCTAGCGCGTTCCCGTCCCGCTGCCACGTGTGGCGCGGACCTGTACGATCCGGCGATGGACAATCGGACGCCACGTTCTGCAGCGTCGGAGCCGGGCGAGACCCCGCCTGACGCCCGCCGATTGGCCACGCCCCCGTCGGCCCGGTACGGCGCGACGGGCGTGGATGCGGAGCCGGGCCCTCCGCGGAGTTCCCTCGCCCGCGACGTCGCCGTGGCGGCCGTCCTGTCCCTGATCGGGGCCGGAGCCATCGTTCTGCTCGGAGGCGTGCTCTCGCAGACGACCGGCCTCCTGGCCGTGGCCGGGATTGGCGGCATTGCGGTTGGGCGGGCCATGCGCGGCGAGGCAACCGACGACCCGGGGCGATCGATGCGGACGGCCGTCGCCCTGATCCTTGCCCTGGACATGGTGGCCCTGGGGAACCTCGGAACCTGGGCGTTTGCCCTCAGCGAGGGCGGCGTCCTCGGTCCGATCGAGTACCTCCTCGAGACCTTCGGCCCACTCGTGCCCGCCGAGATCGCGGCCGGCTCCATCGCGGCGTGGCTGGCGTCCCGGTGACCGACCGACCAAGGCCTGACGTGCGGGTCTCGCCGAGCGACGTGGTCTTCCGCCGCCCGACCGAGGCGGATTACCTCGCCGTGGTCCGCCTCGTGGACGACTGGTGGGGCGGTGAGCGGCGGCTCGACGTGTTCCTCCCTCGCCTCTGGTTCCAGCACTTCACCGGTACGTCCTGGCTGGCCGAGGCGGACGACGGCCGGCCGGTCGGGTTCCTCGTCGGCTTCGTCAGTCCCGACCACCCTGACGCGGCCTATGTGCACATGGTCGCCGTGCATCCGAGCCGCCGTGGCCGAGGCCTCGGGCAGGCCCTCTACCAGCGCTTCTTCGACGATGTTCGGGCCCGCGGCGTGCGGCGGGTGACCGCCGTGACCTGGCCGGGAAACCGGCAGTCCGTGGCCTTCCATCGAGCCATCGGGTTCTCTGTCGCCGACGGCCCGGGAACCCAGAACCTGTACGGCACGCCGGCGTACGCCGACTATGACTTCGGGCGCGAGGACCGGGTGGTCCTGGTCAGGTCGGTCTGAACCGGTCCTAGCGCTCCATGCGTTCCGGTCGGGGTGCGCGTCGCGGACCTTCACCGTCAGGCGGGTCCGGTCGGTCGGGGTGATCGCGGTGCTCGGCCGCGGCCCGCCTTGCATCGGCGAGGCGATCGGACAACTCCGGCAGCGTGCCCATGCCCTGGCCGGGCGCGACACCCCCGGATTCGCCGACGAACGGCATCCCTTGCCGCTCGACGGCATCAAGGCTCATCGCGACCACGGAGGCCTTCTGGCTCGCGACCTCGCGAACGTACGCGCGCTCCTCGTCCGGTGTGAGCCGCCGTCCGCGCACGATCTGCTTGCTCTTGCCCACCGTCAGCCAGGCGAGGTGGTAGCGATCCATGGCACCCCACGCCGCGGACAGCGTGTCATCGGAGAGCTTGAGCCAGACCTGCAGGGCGGCCAGCGACGGGTTGGCCTGGAGTCGATCGCCCTCTGCCAGGAGCTGACGGGCGACAACGATGTATTCGTCGCGGGTCATCCGGCTGCCTCGCCGGCGATGAACGCCTCGCGGTCGGCGCGGGCACGGCGGCTCCATGGCCCGGGCGCGCCGTCTCCGATGGGTCGACCGTCGAAGACGGTCACCGGCAGGATCCCGGCGACGCTGGAGCACACGAAGGCCTCGGTGGCCTCGGTCAGGTCTCGCGCTGTGAGC
Source organism: Chloroflexota bacterium (assembly GCA_031395155.1). Classification (GTDB taxonomy): domain Bacteria; phylum Chloroflexota; class Limnocylindria; order Limnocylindrales; family CSP1-4; genus CAKKPP01. Next base: position 6,766 of record JANNUK010000100.1, read on the forward strand.
CACCCCTCCTCCGGATCGAGGCCCAGGGACGCACCCCAGCGGAGGATCCACGAGCGCGTGGTTCCGGGCAGGATCGCGCACGCCAGGGCAGGTGTCGCGAGTCGCCCTCCGCGGATCAGGAACAGGTTCGCCGACGTCGCTTCCGACAGGAAGCCGTCGACCGTGAGGAAGAGCGCGTCGTCGGCGCCGGCGCGACGGGCCTCGAGTCGTGCGTAGACGTAGTCGGCGCGACTCGTGGTCTTGAGCGCGGCGAGCGGGTTCTCCGGGTCCCGCCTGATCGACGAGGTCATGAGGTGCAGGCCATGCTCCAGGTGGCCCGGTGGCGGCGGGGGCACCGGCCAAGCCTGGACGACCACCGTCGGCGGAACGTGCTCGTGGCCCGGCAGGAGGCCGCGGCCGCGGAACGCGCCGCGCGTCACCGTGATCCGCAGCGAGGCGTCGCTCCCGGGACCATCCAGGCCTTCCGTGAGGAGCAGGTCGTCGATCGCGCCGGCGAGCACCGGACCGATATCGGCCGGCAGGTCAATCCCGAGGCCGTCGGCCGACCCGCGCAGCCGCGCGATGTGCTCGGAGAGCTCCGTCGGATGCCCACCGCGGGCACGAAGCGTTTCGAACACGCCATCGCCGAGCTGGAAGCCTCGATCGAACGCCGAGAGATGATTGCCATCCGCGGGAACGACCGCGCCGTCGATCCAGATGTGGGTTGGATCCATGGGCTGGATTATCGGTGCCGCTCGGGCAGTTCGTGCGCTGCGGTCACTCCCGTCCGCCGATCGCCCCGAGCGGCCCCCGGACCTTCGCCACGGTCTCGTCCCACTCCGCGGCCGGATCGCTGCGCCAGGTGATCCCACCACCAACGTGGATCGTCAGCCGACGACCGTCGGCGACGAACGTGCGAATCAGGATGCTCGTGGCCATGGCGCCGTCGGGCCCAATCCAGCCGGCGGCCCCGGCATACGGGCCGCGCCGAATCGGCTCGAGACGCTCGATGAGCTCCATCGCCTGGATCTTCGGGGCGCCGGTGATCGATCCGCCGGGGAAGCTCGCCGCGAGGAGGTCGAAGACGTCGCGATCGTCTGCCAGCTCGCCGGTCACCGTGGTCACCAGGTGCTGGACGGCGGCGGTCCGTTCGAGTCGGCAGAGGCGCGGCACGCGCACCGTTCCGGGGCGGCACACGCGACCGAGGTCGTTGCGCAGGACGTCTACGATCATCACGTTTTCGGCCTGGTCCTTGCCGCTCTCCAGGAGCTCGCGCGCCAGCGCTCGGTCCTCCGCGCGGCTCCGGCCGCGCGGTCGGGTCCCCTTGATCGGATCGGTCGAGACACGACCGTCGGCGGAGACCGTCAGGAACGGCTCGGGCGATGCCGACAGGATGGCCCGCGGTCCGCCGCCGGCCGGGTCCGCCCCGAGATCCAGGTATGCGGCCATCAACGCCGGGTCGCCCATGCACAGGCGTCGGAACAGCGGCCATGGATCGGCGTCGAATGGAACTGCGAGGCGGCGTGTCAGGTTGGCCTGGTAGATCTCGCCGCGGGCGATCGCATCGCGCACCGCTTCAACCCCCCGCTCGAACGCCGTCCGATCGAGGCCCGATGTGAAGACGATCTCGTCCTCGGACGCCGGCGTCGACGTCGTCCTACCCTGCGCAGATGCCCCAGAACCCGTTCGATCCGCGATCCTGGCTCGAACGTCCGCCAACCGTGTGGCCAGCGTCGTTCCGTCCCCGTCCACGACGCGGCCGGCCAGAAACGCTCGGCCCTCGCGTCGATCCCAGGCAAGAACCCAGTCGTGGAGCCCAAGGCGCAAGTCGGGCAGGTCCTGATCGGCGTGCGCCAGTCTCGGCAGGAGCTCGAGGCGGCGACCAAGGTCGTAGGCGAGGTAGCCCATCAGCCCACCAAGAAATGGCGGCCCTCCGTGGATCGCCGATGCGTCCATGCGAGCAAGCTCCTCGCGCGCCGATCGGAAGGGTCCAGCAGCTGGGGAAGGTCCGCGATCGCCGACCCGCTCGTCGAGCGTCACGATCGGGTCCGCCGAGAGGTAGCTCCAACGCCCGTGGCGCCCGGGGCGGGCGCTCTCGAGCAGGACGAGTCCGGGCAGATCCCGGAAAGCCTCGGCGGCGTCGATCGGACGGACGTCATCGAGGTCGGGCAGACGCTCGAGGACCACGCTCGCAGGCACGACCGCGGTCGCAGCAGGAGACGAGGCCATCACCGCCTGATGATAGGACACCGGCTCACCTGGGCACGGAGAGGGCGGGGCGCCCGACTGGGGGGAAGCCGGACGCCCCATGATGCCGAGCCCGAATCGGCTGTCCCACCCGGTCCAAGTTGTGCTCCCTCAGCGTCTGACCCGATCAACCCTCGCCTGTTGGCCGGTCCCGCAGGCTGAATTCGGATAGCCGAGCGCGACACTCGGCATCCGCCCGCAGGGCCTGGCGCACGATCCATGGGTCAACGCGGCTCGAGTCCTCGATGGTGACGGTCGCCCCGAGCGGACCGTC
>JANNUK010000121.1:0-2149 GCA_031395155.1 Chloroflexota bacterium
CGGCTCATCTACGAGCTGTCCCGGATCGCCGACGCCGAGTCCGACCTCATCACCTGGCGCCAGGGTCGCTGTCTCGCCTACGGCGAAGGGGTCGCCTTCTGGGCCCTCGGCGAGGTGGTCAAGGCCGAGGCCGGGATCGTCGAACAGGATGCGGCCTCCGAAGCTGCCACCAAGTTGACGGACGCGGTCGCCGAGGTGATCGAGGACGGCAGTGAGCGCCAGTGGGTCGAACGTCACCTGCGCCCGCTCGTCGGCCTCGAGACTCCGACGGGCCTCGGTGGCGATCGGCGTGGCGAGGCCTTCGCGGCCTGGCGCCGCTATCTCGAGGCCCTGGCCGAGCAGCGACCGCTCGTCCTCGTCCTCGAGGACCTCCACTGGGCCGACGACGGCCTGCTCGACTTCATCGACGAGTTGATCGACTGGCTGACCGACGTGCCCCTCCTCGTGGTCTGCAGCGCTCGACCGGAGCTGCTCCAGCGACGACCGGCCTGGGGTGGCGGCAAGCTCAATGCCTCCACGCTGGCCCTGTCGCCGCTCTCGACCGACCAGACGGCCTCACTTCTCTCGGAGGTCATGGGCAACCCGCGACTGGCGCCGGATGTCGCGCGGACCCTCCTGGAGCGCGTGGATGGCAACCCGCTCTACGCGGAGCAGTTCGCGGAGCTCGTCCTGGAACGCGGTGTCGCCGACGAGCTGGCGATGCCGGAGAACCTCCAGGGGATCGTCGCGGCGCGGCTCGATGGCCTCGCGGCCGACGAAAAGGCCGTCCTGCAGGAAGCTTCGGTCATGGGCAAGGTGTTCTGGACCGGCGCGCTGGGAGGGACTCAAGGGACCGACCCGCTGTTGCAGGCGCTCGCGCGCAAAGGCTTCCTCACGCGGCAGCGGCGCTCGTCCGTGGAGCAGGAGAGCGAATGGTCGTTCGCCCACATGCTCCTGCGCGATGTCGCCTACGGGCAGATCCCGCGCGCGGAACGGAGCGCGAAGCATCGCCGGGCTGCCGAGTGGATCGCGAATCTGGGCCGACCCGAGGACCACGCCGAGCTCCTCGCCCATCACTGGCGAACGGCCCTCGAACTCGCGGAGAGCGCCGGGATCGAGACGGCCGACCTGCTCGAACCCACGCGCCGCGCCCTGCGTGCTGCCGGTGATCGCGCCTTCCGCGTCAACGCCTACCCGGCCGCGGCGGCGTTCTACGGCGACGCCCTCGCGCGGTGGCCCCAGGGTGCCGAGGACCGACCGCAGCTCCTCTACCGCTTCGCCGACGCGCTCTACCTGGCAGACGATCCGCGCGCCGCCGCGGCGCTTGAGGAAGCGCGCGATGTCCTGATCGAGGTGGGCGATCGGGAGAGCGCTGCCGAAGCCGAGATCTCGCTGTCGCGCATCGCCTGGCAGGCGGGCAAGGGCCAGGAGGCCAGGGATCACCAGGCTCGGGCGGAGGACTTCGCCGGACAAGGGTCGTCACCCGCGTCCGCGCGAGTCCTCGCGGTGATCGCACGGACGCGTGCCATCGGCGGCGATCCGCAGGGCGGCATGGCGCTGGCGCGGCAGGCCATGGACATGGCCGCCCAACTGGCCCTCGACGAGGTCCGGGTGCATGCGCTCGCGACGATCGGGCTGGCGAAGAGCTATCTCGGCGACCCGACCGGAACCGATGACCAGCAACGGGCCCTCGATGAGGCGATCGAGCTCCGCCTGTCGATCGCCGGGAGTCTCGCCAACAACATCTCGGTGGACGCGTTCTTTGCCTTCGAGCATCGCCGGTCGGAGGAATTGATCGTCGAAGGCCTGCCGATCGCCGAGAGCGTTGGCGACGCGGCGGGGGTGCGCTGGCTGCGTGGCCAGCTGGGCCCGTCCGGGTTCGTGTCGGGCCGCTGGGACGAGGCACTGGCCAGAGCCGACGGGTTCATCCACGAGTGCGAGGCGGGCTCGCCGCACTACCTGGAGTCATCGAACCGGAGCATGCGCGCACGGATCCGTGAAGGTCGTGGCGACGCCGAGGGGGCGCTCGCCGATGCGCGTCGGAGCGTCGAGCTGGCCCGGGCCGTCAACGATCCGCAGCAGCTCCTCTCGGAACTCGGTCTGCTGGCCTCGATGCTCGAGATCCGGGGACAGCTCGACGAGGCTCGAGACATCGCCCGTGAACTGGTCG
>JANNUK010000144.1:0-3381 GCA_031395155.1 Chloroflexota bacterium
CACGGCACCGTGGACGACGCGGTCGTCGCGATGACCCGGGTGAGCCGGGTCCACGAACCCGATCCGGCGACCCGGGCGTTGTACGACGACCTGTACGGCCGCGTCTACAAGCGGATGTACCCCCGGCTCCGCCCGCTCTACGCGGACCTGCGGCGCATCCTCGACCGGACTCGCTAGTGGAATGTCTCACATATGACTAGACAACTGGTGCCGGGTCAGATAGGCTGCGCGGCATGTGGACCGCAGCTGCTCCTCTGGCGATCACGGAAGCCCACCGAAGGACGCTCGAGCGCTGGCTTCGAGCGCACGGAACGCCCCAGCAGGTGGCCCTGCGGGCGCGGATCATCCTGATGGCGGCCGACGGGGCGGCCAACAACCGGATCGCGGGCGAGCTCGGCGTCAGCCGCTCGACGGTCATCCTGTGGCGGGACCGGTTCAGTGCCGGCGACACGGGAGCGCTCACCGAGACGGCTCCCGGACGCGGCCGCAAACCCTCGATCAGCGCCGAAACGATCAAGGCCATCGTCGACGCCACCCTCCAGACCACGCCGCCGGGGGCGACCCACTGGAGCTGCCGGACGATGGCGCGGGCGCAGGGCGTCAGTCCCGCGACCGTCGCGCGGATCTGGGACGCCCATGGTCTGGCGCCCCACCGCATCCGGACGTTCAAGCTCAGCCGCGATCCGCGCTTCGTCGAGAAGCTGACCGATGTCGTCGGGCTGTATCTCAATCCGCCCGACAAGGCGATCGTCCTGTGTGTCGATGAGAAGAGCCAGATCCAGGCGCTCGATCGGACCCAGCCATCGCTGCCGATGAAGCGGGGCCGGGCAGGGACGATGACCCACGACTACAAGCGGAACGGGACGACGACGCTGTTTGCCGCGCTCGACCTGCTCGACGGGACGGTCATCGGCGAGTGCCATGCCCGTCACCGCCACCAGGAGTTCCTCGCCTTCCTGCGCCGGCTCGACCGGACCTACCCACAGGAGCTCGAGCTGCATCTCATCGTCGACAACTACGGAACGCACAAGCATCCGGACGTGCTGAAGTGGCTCGCAGCTCCTGCCCACGCCCGCTTCAAGCTCCATTTCACGCCGACGAGCTCGTCCTGGCTGAACCTCGTCGAGCGCTGGTTCCGCGAGCTGACCACCAAGCGCCTCCGGCGGGGCGTCTTCCGCAGCGTGCCCGACCTCGTCGCGGTGATCTACGCCTACATCGCTCTCAACAACGCGGACCCCAAGCCATTCGTCTGGACGGCCTCCGCCGAGGCGATCCTGGCCAAGGTCGGCCGTTGTCGAGCCATTCTTGAGACGGCGCACTAGGCGCGAGACCACGCCTCCACGAACGCTTCTTGCGAGTGGCGTTCGATCGTCTTCGGTCGCGAACGCCGCGTCAGGGCAATCGCGTCGCGCGGCGCCATCCCGACCTGGACGAGCAGGCACGCGACGGCAGTTCCCGTGCGGCCGAGGCCGCCGCGACAGGCGACCACGACGATCTGCCCGGCGTGGATCCGGGCGATCACGTCCGTGAGGCTGGCGCGGTAGGCGTGGGCATCGGCCGGCACGTTCATGTCCACAACGGGGTGACGGATCGTCTCGACACCCGCTGCCGCGAGTCGCGCCACGATGTCGGGTACCCGAGCGTCGATGAGTTCGTGGTCCTCGACGAGCAGGAGCAGGGCATCGGTACCGTGGTCGCGCAGCCGCCGCGCGTCGGCATCGACGTCGCGCCACCACAGGCCCGTCCAGCCGTCACGCTGCTTCCCGGGCAGGAACGTCATCGCGAGGCCGCCCGGCGCATCGGCCAATCCGGGCACGGCCGTCAGGTCGACGGCATCGATCCGCAACGGGTCGGTGGTCGACGTCTTCCAGCCGTCGGTCCCGAGCAGGCGATCCACGAGGGGCGACGCGACCTCACCTCCGCGCATCCTGCGCAACCAGTCGTGCGGGATCCCGTCGAGGCCCCAGTAGGCGCCGGCCAGGCCACCGGCGATCGCCGCCGTGGTGTCGGTGTCGTGCCCGTAGCGGATTGCCCGTTCGATCGTGTCGCGGTAGTCCGAGGCTCCGGCGAAGGCCTCCCACGCCGACCAGAAGCTGTCGACGACGTAGCCGCGACCGGCTCGGCCCGGGTGAGCAAGAAGCGCGTCAAGCGCCGTGCGGTCGTCCGTGGCCGTGGGATCGCCGGCCGCGACGCGCTCCTCGATCAATCGCGTGAGTTCTCCCCTCCCCCAGGCGATCGCGTCGGATCGCTCCGGTTGGCCGCGGATCAGCTGTCGCGCAGTCAGCACGTACAGTGCGCAGGCCACACGCGACAGCGCGTGGCCGTGGGTGACCCGGGAGGCGCGCACCGCCCAGTCCGCGAGACCACTCACGGCCAGGTCTCGGCCCACGAGGGCCACGGCGATGGCGCGCATGAGCGAGCCGTTGCCGTTGTCGCGGTCGGTGGTCCCACCCGCTTCCTGCGCCGGTGTCCCGGCCCGGATCCGTGCCAATGCGGCAGCCGTCGCGCTGCCGATATCAAACCGACCCTCGTCATCGGGCGTGTAGCGGCCCCCGTCGGCCCAATCAAGATAGCGCTGGCCCTGGTCCTCCGGATCGAACCGCCCGGTCAGGAGGGAGTCGAGCAGGGCGAGCATCATGGACCCGTCGTCGCTCCACGTCCCGGGTGCGACAGCGTACGTGCCCCGCGCCCCGAACTCGACCGGGCCGATCTCCTCCGGCGACCGAAACTCGTAGGGGACGCCGACCGCGTCGCCGACCAGGTGGCCCCACACCGCGCCAGCGAGGCGCAAGGGCAGGAGCGGCTCAGGCAGAACGCCGTCTTCGATGGGCTGGACCATGGGCCCATGATGACGGGTGTTCGTGTCGGTCCTTGCAAGGCAGTCCATCCGGGAGCACCATCCATCGCGATGAGCGGTGAGCGCTGGTTCGTGTTCCAGGCGACGGCGGGGCCATTCGACATGCTCCTGGTCCCGTTGGGTTTTCGTCGAGCCCAGGACATCGTCGACGACGAGATCGGAGCCAGCCTCGTGTGGGAATCGCCGGACGTCGTGGTCCACGTGTACGTGGAACCCCCCGAGCACCGGGGCGACGTGCACGTCAGCCGGCGCCCGGCGGCAGGTAAACCAGATCGCGCGGATCCGTGGTTCACCGCCACGCTCGACGAGCTCCTCGCGGATCGTGGCCTCCTCGCACTCGACCATCATGTTGAGGGCGGTTCATGGGTCGGCGGCGACGACCCAGTCCAGGCGTGGGCAACCGCCGCGGCCGGCCGCCTGTCGCTCATCTCGGACGTCCTGCGTGGCGAGGATCCCGAGACCTTCGGCCGGGCGATCGAGCGACGGTCCTGATCGGTCGACCGATCGTCACGGTTGACAGGTTC
>JANNUK010000014.1:0-5505 GCA_031395155.1 Chloroflexota bacterium
TTCGTGGCAATCGATGGTCGGGCGGCCGGCCTGCTCCTCGTCGCCGACCCGGTCAAGGCCGAGGCGGCGGAGGCGGTCCGGGAACTCCGCGCCCAGGGGATCGAGGTGTGGATGGTCACTGGCGACGCCCGGATCACCGCCGAGGCCGTGGCGCGTCGGGTGGGGATCGCTCCGGACCGGGTGATGGCCGAGATCCTGCCGGCCGACAAGGCCGCAAAGGTCGCCGAGCTGCAGGCACGCGGGCGCGTCGTGGCGATGGTGGGTGACGGGATCAACGACGCACCGGCCCTGGCGCAGGCCGATCTGGGCGTCGCCATCGGGACCGGGGCCGACGTGGCAATCGAAGCCTCGGACGTCACGCTGGTGGGTGGCGACCCGCGCGGAGTGGCCGCGGCGATCGGGCTGTCGCGGGCCACGATGCGGACCATCCGCCAGAACCTCATCTGGGCGTTCGGCTACAACGTCCTGCTCATTCCCGTGGCGATGGGCGCCCTGTTCCCGGCGTTCCACGTGCTCCTCAACCCGGCGATGGCCGCCGGCGCGATGGCCCTCTCGTCGGTCGCCGTCGTCACCAATTCGCTCCGGCTCCGTCGTTTCGATGCACGACCAGGTGCATCGCGCGGCCAGTTGCACGGGTGGGTCGCGCGACTCCGGGAGGCGTCGTTCCTCATCGCGATCGCCCTTGCATCCGTCGGCGTCGCGGGCGGGGTCGTGGCCGCGGACCGGGCGATCGATGGGGGAGCGCAGCAGGTCGAGGTCCGAGCGACTAACTTGCGCTTCGAGCCGGCCGAGATCCGCGTGACCGAAGGCTCGTTCGTGGTCATCGAACTCAGGAACGACGACCCGATCTTCCACGACTGGAGCGTCGAGGGTCTCGCCAATGTCGATGCCGGGGCCCGGCCGGGCCAGACCCAGCGGATTCGGGTGAGGATCGACGCGCCGGGCACCTACCGGATCACCTGCACCGTGCCCGGCCACGCCGAGGCCGGGATGATCGGCACCTTGATCGTGGAGTAGGCGCGAGTCCCATCGATCCGCGTGCCCGCGCGGCAGCGCCGTTGTCGGGCCGTCAAGTCCCTATCCTTCCGTGTTCTGCCAGGTAGGTGAGGAAGCGGACCCGCTCAATCTCGCGGATGGTCCAGCCGCCCGGGACGGGCTGCAGCCCGACGGCGACGGCGGTGATGTTGCCGGCCTCGGTCGGAGTCATGCCCGCCATGATCAGCCGGCGATGGATTGCCCGCGGCGCGGCAACGGTACGGGCGTCGTGCCTGGTGCGGGTTCGTCGGGTCGTCGTCGCCATCGTTCGAGTCCTTCGGCTCGGCCATCGTGTCCCGGATCTCGGGCAGAGGGCCGTGTTGCGACGGTCCCCCTGAGCCGCAAGCCTCCACATCGGGCTGCCGCCCAGAATCAGCGTCCGATGCGCCTTAGGCCAGGGCTTATCAGGCGATCGCGGCGAGGACTGTCAGGACGGCGCCCGCGGCCACGGCCGCTGTGAGGGCCGCCCAGCCGCCGGCGCGCCGCCCAAATCCGATGGGGACCAGGACCTGACCGGCGACGGTGCCGACGATTGCCGCAGGTAGCGACAGGAGGACGGCCAGCAGCCCGGCCGCGATCGTCAGACCGGAGGCACCGACCTCGAGCGGTCCTGCGGCGAGGATCGCCGTGATGTCGGCCGCGAGCATGAAGGCAACGATTCCTCCGAGGATCGCGTCGGACCGCGTGGCCGCCATCGCAACGGTGTACGTGGTCGGAACCACGGCCAGGGCGAGGACCGATGGCGACAGGATCAGCGCGCCGGTAATGCCCGGAGGGAGCGCCCAGATATCGGCGCCCGCGGTCATCCGGGCTCCGACGAGATTGGCGGTGGCCACGAGTCCCGCGACGAGGGCGGCCTCGACGGCGCGGCGCAACCAGGGCGGGATCCGGACACGGTGCATCGGCGGCATCCTACACTCCGCCCATGGACAGACGACCGGCCGCCCCGCCCCGGTCCCGGATCGAGGTTCCGCCCGACACGCGCGACCTTCCGGGAGACTTCGCGTGTCGGCAGGACATCGTCGTTCGGTTTGCCGATACGGATGCCATGGGCCACGTCAACAACGCCTCGTACCTGACCTATTTCGAGATCGCCCGGGTCATGTATTACGAAGTTGTCGGAGGTGAGCCGCTCCCGGTGGGCGTGCACGGGGCGGACGAGGGGATGATCCTGGCGGAGGCCCGGGTGACCTACCGATCCCCGGCGTTCTACGGCGAGACGCTCACCGTGGAGACTCGAGCGACGCGTCGCGGACGCACGAGCTTCACGTTGGAACACCGTCTCACCGCTCCCAGGAGTCGGTACGGCGTGGCCCGACTCGTGGCCGTGTCCGAATCCGTCCTCGTCACCTACGACTATCGCGCCGAACGGCCGATCCCCATGCCGCCCCGTCTTGCAGCCGCGATGGACGTGTTCGAAGGCCGCTCGCTCGGCGAGTAAGCTGGCCCCCATGCCCGCGCGGTCGCCTCGCGGCTGCCCTGGATCCGGCCGAGCTCGAACGGCGCGTATCGGAGGGCGCCGCGATGACGATGAACGAGGCGCTGGCAACAATCGCCGAGTGGGCCGGACGGGCCGACTGATCCGTTCGGTCGTCAGGCCTCGAAGCGGCGGAAGACCGCGACGGCGTTCTGGCCGCCGAAGCCGAAGCCGTTGATGATCGCGGTGTCGACCTTGACCTGGCGCTTGACCAGCGGGACGTAGTCCAGGTCGCACTCGGCATCCGGGTTCTCAAGGTTCGCCGTCGGCGGGATCCAGCCCTCGCGGATTGCCCCAATAGCTGCGATTCCGGCCACCGCGCCGGCCGCGCCGAGCAGGTGACCGACCATCGACTTGGGGCTGCTGATCGGCACCCGGTAGGCGTGGTCGCCGAAGGCACGCTTGATCGCTTTCGTCTCGGTCACGTCGTTGAGCGGCGTGGACGTGCCATGGGCGACGATGTAATCGACCTCGTCCGGTGCGATGCCGGCGGACTTGAGCGCCTTGGTCATCGCCATCATCGCGCCTCGCCCGGTCGGCTCCGGCGCGGAGATGTGGAATGCGTCCGCTGTCAGCGCCGCCCCGATGACCTCGGCCTGGATCGTTGCGCCACGGGCCATCGCATGCTCCGCCGATTCGAGGACGACGACGCCCGCGCCTTCCCCGAACAGGAACCCGTCCCGGTCGCGATCGAACGGGCGCGAGGCACGCGCGGGCTCGTCGTTGCGCGTGGACAGCGCACCCATGTTCGAGAGCGCGGCGAACGCGATCGGCAGGAGCGGGCCCTCGGAGCCACCGGCGATCACCACGTCCGCCTCCCCGGCCTGAATGAGCCGAAGCGCATCCTGGAACGCGATGACACCGGATGCGCACGCCGCGATCTGGGTGATCACGGATCCTGTGAGCCCGTATTTCATCGAGACCTGGGCTGCAGCCATTGACCCTGACATGGCCGGGACGGCGAACGGTGACACCTGGCCCGGACCCTTTTCACGCAAGGCGGTGTCGCCGTCGGTCACGGCTTCCATTCCGCCACCACCCGTGTTGATCACCACCGCGACGCGGTCTCGCTGCTCCGGGGTCCACTCGCTGAAGTCCAGGCCGGCATCCTCGATGGCCTCCGTCGCCGCGGCGACGCCGAGGTGGATGAATCGACTCATCCGCCGCGCCATCTTGCGGTCCATCGCGACGGTCGGATCGAAGTCCTTCACCTCGGCCGCAATCCGGACGTCGAAGCCGGAGGCATCAAAGGTCGTGATCGGTCCGGCGCCGGACACGCCCGCCAACAGGTTCCGCCAGTAGGTGGTCGCATCGTTGCCGATCGGGGTGACGGCACCGAGGCCGGTCACCACGGCACGACGGGCGGGATCCTGGCTGGGCACGGCTACCTCGGGCTTGTCGTTCGCGTCGGACGCGATTGTAGCCCCAGGCCGCGAGGCCACCTGCAGGTGGCGACGGGCGAGGGACCAGCTCAGTCCCCGTCGTAGCGCTTGAAGATGACCGCGCCGTTGTGGCCGCCGAGGCCGATATTGTTCGACAGGGCGTAGCGGATGGGCATCGGGACGGCCTCGGGGACGACCCACAGGTCGCAGTCCGGGTCGGAGTCGCGATAGTTGATCGTGGGTGGGGCGACCTGCTCGGCGACGGACTTGACGGTCGCGAAGGCCTCGAAGGCGCCCGCGCCGCCCATCATGTGACCGGTCATGGACTTGGTCCCACTGATGATCAGCGAGTGCCGATCGCGCGCCGCGCGATCGCCGAACACCGTCCAGATCGCCTGGGTCTCTCGCTTGTCGCCGAGCGGCGTGGACGTCCCGTGGGGGTTGATGAGGTCGACCTCGTCGCCCGGGACGCCGCGACGATCCAGGGCCATCTTCATCGCGCGGGCCGAGCCGGTGCCTCCCTCGATCGGCTGGATCATGTCCCAGCCGTCAGCCGCCGACCCGTAGCCGACGACCTCGGCGTAGATGTGGGCGCCGCGCGCTTTCGCGTGGTCGAGGTCCTCGAGGAACAGGCCCGCTGCTCCCTCGCCGAGAACGAACCCGTTGCGGGTCAGATCGAACGGCCGGGCCACGGTGGTTGCGTCCTCGCCCGGCCGGGGCATGCCCAGCCCGCGCATGTTGGCGAAGCCGGCATGGGCGACTTCGATGAGCGGCGCCTCCGTCGACCCGGACAGGACCGCGATGCAATCGCCGCGGCGGATGACCTCGGCTCCCTCGGCCACGTTGTGGGTCCCGGTCGCACAGGCGCTGACGATGCTCACGTTGTGGCCGATGGCGCCGGTCTCGATGGCAATCATGCCCGAGCACGAATCAACGAGCGCATTGGCGATGAACGTCGGCGCGACGCGGTCCGGACCCTTCTCGTGGAGGGTCGCGAAGTTGTCGATCATCAACGTCTGCCCGCCGGCCCCCGAGCCAAATACGACCCCGACATCGGTTCGGTTCTGGTCGGTGATCTCGAAACCGCTGTCGGCGAGGGATTGCTTGGCCGCAGCCACGCCGAAATGCAGGCTGGATTCGCTTCGCCGTGCGGCCTTTGCATCCATCCACGCTGACGCGACGAAGTCCTTGACCTCTCCGCCCAGCTTGGCGTCGTAGGGCGTCGGGTCGAAGCGGGTGATCGTCCCGATCCCGGACACGCCGTTCAGGAGATTCGACCAGGCAGTATCGACGTCGTTGCCGACGGAGCTGATCACGCCGAGGCCGGTCACGACAACGCGGCGGTTGTAATCGGGTGTTCGCACGGTGGCTGGATCCTCCCTGGGACTGCGGTCAGGCGGCGTCGCCGGCTGCGGCCGGCTCCGGGGCGAAGGGGATGAACAGGCGATCGGTCGCGGACGGGTCATCGAGCGCGATCGCGTCGCTGTCCGGCACGATCCGCTTGATCAGTCCGGTCAGGACTCGTCCGGGCCCCACCTCGATGAACGTGGTGACGCCATCGGCGGCCATCCGCTCGACGGCGCGGACCCAGTCGACGCCGGTCGTGAGGTG
>JANNUK010000203.1:0-2097 GCA_031395155.1 Chloroflexota bacterium
CTGGGCCGGGCGCGCGCCACGGAGGTACATGTAATCTTTGCAGCGGCCGAAAAAACGGCGCTGCTCGAAAACATTCGCCAGCAATTCGCCGGCGCAGGCCTGCGCTATTGGGTGACGACGGTCGTCGAAACGGGAGAGATCGCATGATGATTCGATTGCTCCTGATTGGCCTGTTGACCGTCGCTGGTACCGCGCAGGCATTGCAGCCCGTGAATCCGCCAGGACTCTTGCCAACCGAAATTGCACGCCCGCTGCTCGAACAGGACCCTGGCGTTGCCGCCGCGCGCGCTGGCCTGGACGTCGCGTTGCAAGAGGCGGGCATCCTCGATAAATCGCCCTATGAATGGACCCTCGGGTTGCGCCATGGGCTCGACTGGGACCACATCGCCGCGATCACCGACATCACGTCGACCACGGCAGCCGCGGACGCGGCCAGTGAAGCCCACCTCACGGCACACAGCCACGCCGTGGCAACAGGACACCATCACGATCACGGGGGTCCATCCGAGCTTGCCACGCATAGCCCGGCCATCGGGCGCAGTGGGCAGGCCACGGCACACGACCCCTCGATCGGGATGACGCGCCGCCGCTGGTCGGAGGACCAGCGACATGCCTTCGCACTCGGCACGCTCTATGTGCTCGGACACGCCGCCGTCGTCGGCGCGCTCGGGGTCGCAGCGCTCGCTCTCGGTGCGATCCTGCCGGATTGGGTCGATCCGATCATGGGACGGGTGGTCGGAGCGACGCTCCTGTTTCTCGGCGTCTGGGTGTTCGTTTCGCTGTACCGGTACGCTCGCCACGGGACCCCGTTTCGGCTGAGGAGTCGATGGATGCTCGTGTTCGACGGCGTTCGGTACGGATGGCGTCGATTGAGCGCACGGTTGCACGGCCACGAGCACGTGGAGCCGCTTGAAATGAGCTCGTACGGGCGCCGAACCGCGTTCGGCGTGGGCCTGATCCACGGTGTCGGTGCCGAGACGGGTACCCAGGTCCTGATCATCGCCGCCGTCGGTGGGGCCGCCCAGGCTGGGCTCGGCATCCCCATGATGCTGGCGTTCATCGCAGGTCTGGTGTTGACCAACACGGCGATTGTCGTCGTGACGGCCACGGGGTTCGTGGCGAGCCAGATGCGGGAACGGATGTACGTTGGCCTCGGGGTCGTCGCCGGCGCCTTCTCGGTGCTGATCGGACTCGTGTTCCTTCTTGGTGCCGAGGGTGCGTTGCCGGCGCTCGACGGCCTGTTCGGCCCGCTGGGGGTTCCGTGAGCGAGCGATCGGGCGGAAGCGCGGCCACGTGGCGATCCGTGCGCGACGGCCTCCACGCACGTGGCCTCCGCTGGACCCATCCGCGGCGGATCCTCGTTGACGTCCTCTCGTCGAGCAGCGGTCATGTGACGGGCGCCGAACTCGTCGTACGCTGCCGCGAACGGGATCCTTCGACGGTTCCATCGACGATCTATCGCACGCTCGATGTCCTGGAGGAGCTCGGGTTCGTTCGGCACGCCCACGGACCCGGAGGGCGTGAGGAGTTCCACGTCCTTCCGTTGCGCGATCACGGCCACCTGCACTGCAGCTCATGCAGAGCGTCGTGGGAGCTATCACCCGACGAGGCGGCCCCGCTCGTGAGCGCCCTCGGCCGGAGCCGCCAGTTTCGCGTCGACCTGTCCCACGTCTCAGTCGCCGGCCTGTGCCGATCCTGTGCTGCCCAGGGCCGTGATGCGACTCACTGACACGTTTGGGCCGGCTCGCGACACTGGGCATGAGCCAATGCGCCGGGCCCCCCGACGCCACGCACAGGAGATCGTTCGTGACCACCCCTGATCGACCCACCACCCTCGCCGGCACCGCGCCGGGTCTGCGCGATCGAGTGATCCCGGGGCCCGGACAGGAATCGGCCTGGGACTACCCGCGCCCGCCGCGGGTCGAGGCCGTGCCGGAGCGCCTCCGCGTGATCGTCGACGGCGAAACGATCGCCGACACGACGCGCGGCATTCGGGTGCTCGAGACCGCCGGTTTACTACTTCCCGCCCGATGACGTCCGGATGGACCGCGCGTTCTATCCGGCGCTCGTCGATGAGGCGTGGGTCGGCGACGAGCG
>JANNUK010000212.1:0-7687 GCA_031395155.1 Chloroflexota bacterium
GCGTTGCTCCTGGCGCTGCCGATGGCCCTGGTCTACTCGTTCTTCGCCTCGGCCATTCCGCGCTCGGGCGGCGACTACGTCTACATCAGTCGCTCGATCCATCCGCTGCTCGGATTCATGGCGTCGTGGAACTGGGTGGCCTGGATGACCGTGTACATCGGCGTCCCGGCGGCCTACTTCGCCCAGTACGGCCTGTCCGGGCTGTTCCGGGTCCTCGGCGTCGCGACCGCCAACCGCGGTTTGATCGACATCGCCAACAATTTCGTCGAGCCGGCCTGGATCCTGGCGGTCGGGACGATCCTGATCCTCTTCTTCGCGATCATCTTCGCGATCGGGACGCGCACCTACTTCCGGATCCAGAACGCGGTGTTCGTGGTCGGCCTGTTCGGGGTCGCCATCGCCATCGGCCTGGCGTTCGTGGGTAGCTCCGCGGACTTCGCCCGGAACTTCGACACCTACGTCTCCGCGGCCGGTGGCATCAGCAACGCCAGCTCGGTCACGATCGAGGCGGCCCCCTACGATGGCCAGCAGACGATCTTCAGCTCGACGCTCGCCCAGTTCATCGTCCTGTTCGCGATCACGTCGAGCTTCCTCGGCGGCGAGGTCCGGCGGGCCAGGGTCAGCCAGCTCGTGGGTATGCCCGGCGGGATCCTGTTCGTCTCGGTCTTCATGATCCTGCTCGTGGCGGGCATCGTGCAGCTCGTGGGCCTGCCCATCCTGGCCGGCATCAGTGCCAACTACTTCTCGCCGGACGCCTTCGGGCTGGCCTTCGTCCCCGCCTACAACGAAGTGCTTGCCGCGGCCTTCCCGGGCAACCTGCTGGTCGCCTTCCTGCTCGGCTTCACATTCGTCTTCTGGACGTATGTCTGGTTGCCGATCAACTTCATCGCCTCGACTCGCGCGCTCCTGGCCTGGTCGCTGGATGGCCTCCTCCCCGCGCGGGTGTCCGAGGTGAACGCGGAGCGGCACACGCCGACCGTCGCGATCCTGATCGTGGCGATCCTCGGCTGGATCTCGCTGTACCTCTACACGATGGGGATCGGTGACTTCAAGCTGAACACGCTGTACGGGATCTTCGGCTGGATCCTGTCGTTCCTGATGTGCGCGATCGCGGCGATCGTCTTCCCGTACCGCCTCAGGGCCGTCTTCGATTCGTCGCCGGTGAACTGGCGAATCGGCGGGATCCCGCTGATGTCGATCATCGGCGTGGTGGCGACGGCTTCGCTCCTGTACGTCGAGTACATCTGGTGGGCCGACCCGGTCAACGGGCTCGACTCCACCACGGCCGTGCTCGGCGACGACCGAATGAAGATCGCCACCGTGGTCGTCCTGGCGACCGGGGCGCTGTGGTACCTGGGTGCCCGCTTCGTGCAGGCTCGGCGCGGCGTCCGGATCGAGCGGGCCTTCGCCGAGATCCCGCCCGAGTGACGATCGTCGAACCGGCCCGGGCGGTCGCAGGTGCGGGCGCCCGAGGCCGCGCATGACACCCGCAGGCGACCCGGCCGTCGATCGCGGCCGGGTCGCCCTCATCACCGGCGCCAGCGGCGGCATCGGACAGGCCACCGCGGTCCGTTTCGCCGCCGCGGGATACCGCGTGGTGGTCCATTACCGGTCCAATCGGGCGGCCGCCGAAGCGCTGGCTTCGGAGATCGGCGGTGCGGCGTTCGGTTGCGACGTGGCCGACCCCGACGCCGTCGCCCGGATGGTCCGGACCGCCGAAGGCGAGCTCGGACCGATCGACATCGCGGTCTGCAACGCGGGGTTCTACGAGGAACGGCCGCTGGCCGAGGTCGATGACGCCCTCTGGGATCGCACCCTCCGGGTGCTCCTGGGTGGCTGCTTTCACGTCGCGCGGGCCGTCATCCCGGGGATGCGCGATCGGGGGCATGGATCGATCGTCGCGATTGCCTCGGAGCTCGCGCTGGTCGGTGGGGTCAACGTGGCGCCGTACGTCGCCGCGAAGGCGGCCGTGATCGGGTTCGCCCGCTCCCTCGCCCGGGAGGTCGCCCCTTCCATCCGGGTCAACGTCGTGGCGCCCGGCGCCGTGGACACGCCGCTCCTGCCGGATCGCGATCGCGGGCCGGGCTACACGTCCACAGTCCCGCTGGGACGGATCGGACGGCCGGCCGAGATTGCCGAGGCGATCCTCCACGTGGCGGAGGCGCCGTGGACCACCGGCGCCGTCTATTCGCCGAACGGCGGGGTCGTGATCCAGTGAGCGCCACATCCCCCGGCGTGCCGGCGCTTGACGACCGGCCCGTTGCTCTTGTCACGGGATCTGGTGGCGGCCTCGGCCGGGCACTGGTCGAGGCGTTCGACGCGGCCGGTTGGGCCGTGGCGGGCGCGACACACCGCGGCGGGCGGTACCCCGCGGACCTTGCCGACCCCTCCGCCCCGGGCGCCCTGGTTACTCGGGTGACCGAGGCGTTCGGCCGTCTCGACGCCGTGGTGGCCAACCACGCAGCGATGGCGATGAATCCGGTCGACACGCATCCGGTCGACGACTGGTGGCGAATCGTCGAGACAAACCTGTCCGGATCATTCCGCCTCGCACGGGCGGCCGCGCCCCACCTCGCGCGGACTCGCGGTGCAATCGTGTTCATGTCGAGTGAGTGGGGCGTCACCGGCTGGCCCGACGCGTCGGCCTATGCCGCGAGCAAGGCTGGGCTCATCGGGCTCACCAAGGCCCTTGCCCGGGAACTGGCTCCCGACGTGCGCGTGAATGCGGTCGCCCCGGGGGTCATCGACACGCCCCAGCTCCAGGTGGATGCCGATGCTGCCGGCGTGAGCCTTGATGAGATTCGCCGCCGCTACGCGGCCGCGGCACCGCTCGGCCGCATCGCCGATCCCTCCGAGATTGCGGCGAGTGTCGTCTTCCTCGCGTCGTCGGACGGCGGCTATTACACCGGGCAGGTCCTGCAGCCCAACGGAGGCACCACTACGGCATGACCCACAACGATCCATCTTCCGATCCAGTGCTGCCGCCCGGGTTCTCGTGGCCCGACGGTATGCGGGCGGCGGCCTGTTTCACCTTCGACGTCGATGCCGAGAGCCCGATCCTGATGGATCATCCTGACGCCGCCGGCTGGCTCGATGTCATGTCGCACCAGGCGTATGGGCCCCGAACCGGCGTGCCCAGGATCCTGCGACTGCTCGACCGTCGTGGCGTCCGTGCGACGTTCTTCGTCCCGGGCTACACCGCGGATCGCTGGCCTCAGGTGGTCCGCTCGATCCGCGATGCGGGCCACGAGATCGGGCACCACGGCTATCTGCACGAAGGGGCCCGCTCGGCGCCGGATGCGGCGACGGAGGAGCGGCGCCTGCTGCGCGGGCTGGATGCACTGGATCGGGCTGCCGGCGTTCGCCCGATCGGCTATCGAGCGCCCAACTGGGAGCTGTCCTATCGAACGCCGGCGATCCTCGTCCGCCACGGTTTCGCGTACGACAGCGGTCTCATGGACGCCGACCATCCCTACCGCCTCGCGGCGGGTCCCGAGCCCGGGGACGGATCGCTCGTGGAATTGCCGGCCCACTGGAGCCTGGACGATTGGGAGCCCTACAACTATCTGCCCGGCATCACCGGCTCCGGTGTGATCGCCAGTCCGGCCGATGTCCTCGCCCGATGGACGCTGGAGCTGGAGGCGCTCGTTGCCGAGGGAGGCTTGTTCATGCTCACCAATCACCCCTTCGTGACCGGCCGCGCCTCCCGGGCCGTTGCCCTTGAGCGACTCATCGAGGTTGCGCAGGGGACCGCCGGGTTGTGGATCGCCACCGCGGCAGAGATCGCCGCGCACGTTGCGACGCTGCCGCTCGAACCGGTACTCCATCGACCGCACGATCCGACCTGAGTTCCAGACCGCGGGCGGCACGTCTTGATCCCATCGCTCGCACCTCCAGGACGGTCAGGGGCACATTCGGGGCTGATGGTGGCTGCGCCGATGCCTGAGGCCTCAAATGATCACGCCGAGAATCATCGCCCACATTCGGATCGCGACCGCGAGGATGACCAGTCCCAGCACAATGCCGAGCCGGTACGGAGAGGTTCGGCGCGAGACCACCGCCCCGACGCGCCCGCCGGGCAGCGCTCCGATCACCAGGGCTGCCGCGAGCAGCCAGTCGATCTGGCCCGTCAGCGCCTTCCCGAGCAGCCCCGCACCCGACGACACCGCGACGATTCCGACCGACGAGCCGACGACATAGCGCATCGGCACGCGCAGGACGTGCAGGAGCACCGGGGCGAGGAAGAACGCCCCGCCGGCGCCGATGAACCCGGCCAGGACGCCGACGACCAGCCCGATCGCGACGGCGACCCGGCGATCGAAAGACGGCGGGCCGTCGGCATGTGCCGGCGCCCGATTGCGCAGCCCGAGCATCATCCCGGCCGCGAACAGGGCGAGGCTGGCGAAGACCGCCTCGAGGACGACCGGAGCGAAGAACGACGAGCCGTAGGCGCCCACGAACGACGCGACGACCATCGTGGGCCCGAGCGTCGAGACGAGTCGCCGATCGACGTGGCCGCCACCGCGGTGGGCCGACGCCGCCGACAGGCTGGCCGCCGTCACCTGGACGATCGTGATCCCGGCTATCGTCTTGATCCCGAGGGTCGAAAGACCGAACAGCGGCGGAACGTAGAGCAGCAGCGGAATGAGGACGACAGCGCCCCCGACGCCGACCAGTCCCGAGAGGAACGCCGCCCCGAAGCCCAGGGCGGCGAGAAGGAGGACGATACCGTCGGCGCGGCTCACGACGAGGACCGTCCCGGCGCCAGCGAGCCAGGCTAGGAGCATGATCCAGCGCCAACGACTCGTCGATCGCATCCCGGGAATGCTAGCGGTCACGACCTCGGTTCGGGCTGCCGTGAACCCCTTGTTTGACAGGATCGCTCGAACGGTTGAATTTATCGCATACGCCGACAATACCAACGCCCGTCGGCGACAGGAGACACGTGATGATCGAAGCCCCGACGGCGACCCAGACCCTCGACGCCAAGGGGCTCCTCTGTCCCATGCCGATCGTCAAGTTGGCCCGCGCGATCAAGGAGCTCTCCTCGCACGAGATCCTCCTGCTCGAAGCGACGGACCCGGGAGCCGTCCCGGACGTCGCGGCGTGGTCGAAGACGACCGGCCACCTCGTCCTGCACCAGGACCGCATCGGCAAGGTCATGCGGTTCTGGATCCAGAAATCCTGACGAATTCGGGACGGAGGCCTCAAATCATGGTTCAGAGCGCGGAGCCCACCACACTCCCTTCCACCGAAGCCCTCGACGAGCTCATCCGCGAGCGTGTCGACGAATTGCTCACCCAGCGCCTCGAACAGGTCCTTGCGGAACGCGAGGCGAGCAAGCAGACGAAACAGAAGAAGATCGCGATCATCGCGACGAAGGGCACGCTCGACTGGGCGTACCCGCCACTCATCCTGGCAACCACGGCCGCTGCGCTCGGCTGGGAGGCCGGCATCTTCTTCACGTTCTACGGCCTGAAGATCCTCAAGAAGAACCGAAACCTCGAGATCGGGACGACCGGCAACCCGGCGATGCCGATGCCGATCCCGATGCCCCAGCTCCTGACGGCGCTTCCGGGGATGACCCCGATTGCGACCAAGATGATGAAGCGGCAATTCAAGGATCACGGAGTGGCCTCAATCGAGGAGCTCATCGAGCTCTCGCTTGAGCTCGGCGTCAAGCTGCAACCGTGCGGCATGACGATGGACGTCTTCGGGTTCTCCGAGGGCGAATTCATCGATGGGATTGAGCCCGTGTGCGGCGCGGCCCATTTCCTCGAATGGGCCTCAGACGCGGACGTTTCTCTGTTCGTCTAACCCCGACCCCGAGTGACTGCCGGGCGTTTCGATTCCCAGCGAACCCCAAGATCGTTGAGGCGCTCGACGCCCGTCGCACTGAACTGCAGGCAGCCCGCGAAGCGGCTCGGACGCAGATGCAGGCGTTCCTCGAAGACGGCGTGATCAGCGCCGACGAGCTCGCCCAGACTGCCTGCCGACAGCTCGCTCCGAAACCTCGGCTCGATCCTCGATGACGGTCAGATCACGCAGGACGAGTTCGGCTCGCTGCGTGGTGTTGGCGGCTTCGGCGGTCGCGGCCACGGGTTCCGCGGCGGTCCCTTGGGCGGCTCCGGCGCTCCCACTACCGACGATGCTGCGCCGTCATCTTCGGACGTCTCCAACTCGTTGTCGACGTCAGTCCGCCACTCGACGCCGATCCCGGCCCTCCTCCCTGGGATCGAAAGACCATGGGGCTTGCGTTCGGGCAGACCCCGAAGGCGCAGGTGATCGCTCGTCGGTAAGGTAGGGGCCCAGTCACGAGGAGACGCTCCATGGCGACAGCAATCGTCGAGGTGCCGGCGGCGTTCATCGGCTTCGACGCCGAGGCCATCCAGTTCCTGGCCGACCTGGCCGACAACAACGATCGGGCGTGGTTCAACCCGCGCAAGGCGGACTACGAGCGCCTGCTCAAGCGGCCGCTCGAGGCGCTGTGCATCGCACTGGCCGACAGGTTCGCGGCACGAGGCATGCCGTTGATGGCCGATCCGGCCCGCTCGCCGTTCAGGATCTATCGCGATACGCGGTTCGCGAAGGACAAGAGCCCGTACAAGCGACATCTCGGCGCGAGCTTCCCGTGGATGGCTGACGCGGGCGGGACCGAGGCAGAGCGGACCGGCGGCCCCGGCGGCTACTTCCACCTGGAACCCGGCGAGATCTACGTCGGTGGTGGCATGTGGCACCCGGAGAAGGAGCGCCTGGACGCCTGGCGACGGATTGTCGCTACCGACGCGGCGGTCGTGCACGCGGCGATCGAGGATCCCGCGTTCGTCGCCGCCTTCGGCGAGGTCAGCGCCGATGGGGACCATCGACTGAAGCGGGTGCCTTCGGGCTATCCGACTGACCACCCCGAGGCCGAGTTGTTGAAGATCAAGGACGTCGTCTTCGGGCGCCGCCTGCCCGACAAGGTCGTCGCGTCACCGGACCTTCCGGACGTCATCGCCGATTCGCTTCAGGCCGCGATGCCCGTGTTGCGGCTGCTGGCCGACCTCTGACCTCGCCGATCAGTCGACCGGCAGGCGCACCGTAAAACGTCGCGCCGCTACCCGCGGTGGGTTCATGCATGATCGCGCCGCCGTGGCTGTCGACGACGGCCGCTGCGATCGCCAGGCCGAGACCGCTTCCACCCTGTTCGACGTCGATCAGTCCGGTGGCGAACCTGGATCCGGCCCGGTCGCGACGGGGTAGCCCGCGGTGCTCCAGTCGCTCCACGACCCCACGTAGAGGATCGGATCGGGGAGGCCGGCGACGCGCATGGCAAGGGCGTGGTGACATGCGGAAACCCCGCTGCCACAGGATGTGACCACCTCGTGTTCGGTGTCGGAGCCGGCGCCCAGAGTCGCGAAGCCCGCCGCCAGGTCGGCGGGCTTCCGGAACCGGCCATCCGCGGAGAGGTTCTCGGCGACTGGCCGGTTGAGGGCTGTGGGGATGTGGCCGGCCACCGGATCGATTGGTTCGGTCTCGCCCCGGTAGCGCGGCTCCCCGCGCGCATCGAGGACGACCACCTGGCCCAACCTCGCACGCAGCTCGTCTCGGTTGACGATCCCGGACCACTCGGCCCACGGCAAGTCGAGGCGTGCACGGGGCCAGGTGGGGACGTCGGTCGTCAGCGGATGACCGGCGGCCTCCCATG
>JANNUK010000287.1:0-1613 GCA_031395155.1 Chloroflexota bacterium
ATACCGGGTGCCTCAATGCCGGAAAGGACAGGCACCGGTTCTGGACGTTCACGTTCGGGGTCCCAGTGGCCGTCACGTCGATCAACGGGATCGAGGTCCGGCTCGACGGGGCCGTCGACAACGCGAGCGGCACGAACCGGATGTGTGCGCGGCTGTCGTGGGACGGTGGGGTCACTTGGACGGCGACGAAACAGCTCACCGCCCTGACGACCTCGATCGCGACCTACGTTCTCGGTGGTCCCCTCGACACGTGGGGTCGGGCCTGGACCGGTGCCCAGTTCTCGGACGCCAACTTCCGCGTCGAGGTCATCGACGTCAGCAGCAACAACGCCAGGGACTTCACGCTCGAGTACATGGCGGTCAGCGTCTACTACGTGCCCTGACCGGAAACGCGCCATCGTCGGCAACGCGCCATCGTCGGCGCCGAGGCGAAGCTCGAGTCCGGTCATCGTGCCGTCATGCGAGGGTCGATACCATCGCCTGGTGATCCGCTCGCATCGATCGATCGCGCTCCGCGCCACGGCGACACTCCTCGGTGTCGCCTTCGTCATGGGCGCGTGTACGGGGGGCAGCACGCCCGGTCCCGCCACCACCGAGCCTTCGGAGTCGCCGCGGGGCGCGTCGCCGGCAACGCCGTCAGCCGTGCCCACACTCGCGCCGACCCCCGAACCGACGGCGCCGGGGCCCACGCCTGCGCCATGGCCCACGACGGGGGCATGGACGCGGCTCACGCCGTCCGGCGACGGCCCATCGAAGCGCGAGGACCAGACCTGGACCGTCGACCCCGCTGCCGGGACGGCCTGGTTGTTCGGCGGTCGGAACGGTGGGACGACGTACGGCGACCTGTGGGCCTACGACCTCGCGTCCGACACGTGGTCGCAGATCGTGCCGAACGGTCCCGCACCACCCGCCCGATTTGGCCACGACGCGACCTGGGTCCCGGGGCGCGGGCTCATCATCTTCGGCGGCCAGGCCAACGCCACGACATTCTTCGGCGACCTCTGGCAGTTCGATCCGCAGACGCTGCGCTGGACGACGCTCGCCGCGGCCGGTGCGCTGCCCAAGGCCCGGTACGGCAGTTGCGCCGCGCTGGGGCCGGACGGTCGGCTGTGGATGAGCCATGGATTCACCGAGGACGGCACCCGCTTTGCCGACACGAAGGCGTACGACTTCACTACTGGCCTCTGGAGGGACCTGACCCCGGCCGGTGCCGGGCCCGTCGCGCGCTGCCTCCACGCCTGCTGGTGGACGCGCGACGGTCGATTCGTCCTCTACGCCGGCCAGACGACGGGGATCGACGCGCTCGGTGATCTGTGGGTCCTCAGCCCCGGAGCCGGTGACGTGCCCGGGACCTGGACAAAAGCGACGATCGATCGCCCACGCGACCGGAACCTCTATGCCGTCAGCCCATTCCGCGACACCGTCGTGGTGATCGGTGGGCGCGGCCTCGGCAAGACGTTTCTCAACGACGTGTACGTCGTGGATTCGATCGCGTCCGCGTTCCATGCCATCGCACTGTCCGGCAATGGGCCCCGCGGCAGGGGTGGCGCGGCCCTCATCGACGATCCTGGCCGTGGCCGCCTGCTGCTCTTGGGCGGCAAGGATGCAACCGG
>JANNUK010000288.1:0-1531 GCA_031395155.1 Chloroflexota bacterium
GTCGGTGGTGGCGTTCCCTGGCGGCGACGCGGCCGAACATCCTGGTTGGCGGGCTGGACCCCAGGTCACCCCGACGGGCGGGCCCGGGCCAGGACGTCCCGAAGGGTTGCCGCTGTCACGGCGGCCGCCGTGGCATCCTCGTCACGTACGTTGGCACGGAGCTCCTCGAGGAGCGTGTCAATGCGGGTGACATCGACGCTGTGGAGCGTGCTCGCGATGCGGTCCCGGATCCACTCGAGAGTCGCGACATCGCCGCTGATCGCCGGCACGTCGCCCCTCGCCGCGTCGACGAGGATCTGCCGCGCCCAGAGGTCGGAGCGAGCCAGGTCGACATCGGCAGGCCGCCGATACTGGAGCTGGAGGTCGAGGACAGCCTGCGCGACGTCGAGCGTGGCATCGCGGACCTTCTCCGGCCTTCGGACCTTGATCGCCGCGGCAAGGGAATCGAGGGCGCTGCTCGTCGGGGCGACGAGTTGCGGAGGCACGCCGCCAGCGGCCCGATGGGCCGTCCATGCGGCGGTCATCTGCGCGACAGTGGCTGACGCCGACTTCCAGTCCTTCATGGCTGCCTTGTCGAAGACGCGATAGGCGTCGCGCAGCAGCGTATCGAGCCGGGCGGGCACGCCGCCCACCTTCGCATCCACGGGCACGCCGAGGGCCATTCCTTCCGAGTCGCCCTCGTGGGCGGTAAAGAACTCGCCGTACCCGGGTCCGAAGAGCTTGTCCGCGAAGGTGCCGTCGTCGTGAAGCTGCCTGACGACCATCACATCGACCGGCCCGCGTGGTCCGGGTACCGTCCGACTGAGTTCGGTGACGGTGATCTCCTCGAAGACGAGGCCGACGATGTTCTCGACACGATAGACGTCGCCGATCTTGGGATCGGCAGGCATGATCATCGCGATCGGACCCTCCTTGCCGGCGAGCCAGGTGCCTGACGTGTCAGCGATGATCCCGTCCTTGTAGTTGTAAACCTCTTCGCCGAAGTACCAGACCGAGCCGTCGTCTGCCTGGGCGTAGAAGTCGAGGGCGGCCTCCTCGATGCGCCCGTCGAGATAAGCCAGGTACTGGGAGACGAGGGTTTCGATGCATTGGCCAGGGCTCCATTGGATGACCCTCGTGTCCGGCAGGAGGGTGGTCTCCGTCCGGAAGACCTTGCCGCCGACAACGCCGTTCAGGACGGCCGACTTGAGGACGCTGATCGGGAAGAGCGGGTTGGTCACGTCGGTCGGGTGCGTGAACGGCGCCGCGACCAGGTCGACCCGATTCGCGATCGGCGCCACGGGGAGCCTGTGGAGCCCCGCCGCCTCCAGCTGGGCCGCCGTCGGCTGTGGGACGTCGGTGGCCACGCTGTCGACGCATCGGCCGGTCTTGGCTGCTGCCGGAGCCTGGACCGCCGGTGCGGCCGTGCTGACCGCTGCTGACCCGATCTGGGCGGCGGGCGCGCTCAGGGACGCCACACCTGCACCGGCCCCGGGTCCCGCAGCGGTTGGGCCCGCGCACGCCGCAACGATGAGGGAGATGGCAAGGGTGG
>JANNUK010000290.1:0-1950 GCA_031395155.1 Chloroflexota bacterium
TGCGATCGACTCACCCCCGTCGAAGATGTGCACGGTCGTCGTCCCCGCGATGACGTCGTCGTCCACCCGCCAGGTCGGAGGATCGTCGGAACCGCCGCCAACGTCGGGAAGATCGGGCGGCGTCGACTTGAATCCCGGATCTGCCGTGTCGACCGAGGGCACGACCGGCAGGACGAGGCGCGCCGCCGACGTGACGGGATCCAATCCTGACACCCCGCCACGAAGGAGTTCGTGGTCGGCCGGATCCGGTGACGGCCAGATCACCGGCCAGTAGGCGGACGCAACCGTCAACCGGATCCTGTGCCCGGCGCGGAAGCGATAGCCGGCGGCGCGCATCGGGACCTCTACGATCGCAATCGCCCCGGGCTCCATCGGCCGCGGGTCGTCGTGCCCGTTCCGGTGCGTCAGATTGAAGACGCCGGCGGTCACCTGCGTCGGTGTTCCGTCGGGGGCCACGTCGAGCAACCGAACGACCGCCGTGACGACCGGGACCGGCGATCGCCAGGCAAGCACAGCGGCCGGGAAGCCGCAGATGTCGAGCGGTTCGTCCAGCGGATCGGAGGTGTACGTCGGCACGAATCCATCCTCGGCGCGTGGGTCCGTCCAGAGGCCATTCGGAGCGGATCCGGCGCCCCACGACAGGGAGGCCCAGGTCCCATGCGTCGCCCGGTGGCGAAGGATGTCGATCCCGGCTGCGCCGGGCGATGTGTCGGACAGGCGGCCGCGAAGCGGCTCGTGCCCGCCGTCGAGGTAGAGCTCGCGCATCTCGGTCCCGGCGACCGGGAACGCAGCGGCGGTCTGCCAGGCACCGGGCCAGGCGGCCGGGAACGGCTCCGGCGGCGCCCACTCGCGCCGGTACCAGGCCAGGGGCGCGTCCTCCGGGACGCCGTTATCGACGCCCTTCAGCCAGTAGTCGAGGAACCGGTGCATCTCGTGCAGCCAGTCGATGTTGGGTCCCGGGTACGCATCGCTCGGGAAGCTGTGGACCCAGTTGCCGACAATCGCCCGGCGTGGCGCGGTGCACCGCTCCAGCATCCGAAGGGCCGGGTTCACGTACCCGTCCATCCAGCCGGCGAACATGAGAATCGGCACCTCGATCGCGTCGTAATCCGGGGCGAGCGAACCCTGCCGCCAGTACGGCCCGTCGGCCTGCCGGCGCAGCCACTCGATGAGCCACACGGGAGTCAGCTCGAGGCGCTCGCGCCACTCGTCCAGCCAACCCTCGCCGCGGTACGCGGGTCGGGGCGGCAGGGCATTCATCCCGACCATGCTCACGGCGTACTGGCTCAGCTCCGAGGCGGTCACCGCGCCGCCGACGTAGTGGACGTCGTCCGTGTAGCGATCGTCGGTCGCGTACATCGGCACGATCGCCCGGAGGTGCGGCGGACGGAGCATCGCGACCTGGATCGCCGTGAAGCCGCCATAGCTGATGCCCCACATCGCCACGTTGCCGTCGCACCACGGCTGGGCCGCCAGCCACTCGACCGCGTCGTGGCCGTCGGTGGTCTCTTCGGAGGTGTACTCGTCGCGGGCAATGCCGGGTGACGAGCCCGTGCCGCGGATGTCGAGCCGGCAGAAGGCGTAGCCGCGCGAGGCCCACCATGTCCCGCGGCGGGCGTCCCCGGACGCGCGCCAGTCGTCTTTTCGGTACGGGATCATCTCGAGGATGACCGGAACGCGGGCGGCGCTCTCCTCTTCGCCGCCGACCGGGAGCCAGAGATTCGCCGAAAGCTCGAGGCCGTCACGAACGCGGATCCGAACGTCGTGATGGACCGCCACCCCGTGGGTCGGGCCGGACTCCGTGCGCGGGACGCGATCGGTGGACATCCGACCGAGTGTATGACCCGAACCCACCCCACGATCCACGCGGACCGGGCGGCGGGACGGGCCGCTACGATGGGCGGCGTGACCGACGAGACGGACGTGGAACGCAGCGGGCCGGGTTGGCAA
>JANNUK010000316.1:0-2010 GCA_031395155.1 Chloroflexota bacterium
CGCGTGCGGTCTTCCGGTCATCACGCCGCTCTTTGGCGGCCCGGCGGACTACTGCACGCCGTCCAACTGCTACCCGGTGGACTTCGCCCTCGTACCCGTCGGCGACTGCCTCGACACCCGATCGCTGCGCATCACGAACGCGCCCGTGTGGGCAGAACCGGACATGGGCAGCCTCGTCAGCCAGATGCAGGCCGTGGTCCGTGACCCAGACGAGGCCCGGCGAATCGGCGAACGCGCCAGGCAAGACGTCGCGCAGCGGTTTACCTGGGAGAGCTCTGCGAAGCAGCTGCTCGCGGCCGTGGACTCGATCGACGCGAGGGAGCGGACGAACGTCGCAATAGCCCATATCGTTCCACCAGCCGAACTGTCGGCGTATTGGATGGGGACGCGCATCAGCGTCGTCGTGCCGACGCACAACCGCAAGGCGACGCTCCTCAAGTGCCTCAAGGCGCTCGAGCGGCAGACGATTCTGCCACAGGAGTTCGAGGTGATCGTCGTGGACGATGGGTCCACCGACGGCACAGGAGACGCGATCGCGGCGGAGCACTTCGCGTTTGCGGTGAAGTACATCAGACAAGCGAACAAGGGGCCAGGCGCGGCCCGGAACGAGGGCATCAGGCACGCCTCAGGCGAGAAGGTTCTCATCATTGGCGACGACATCATGGCCGACGAGCGGCTGCTCGAGGCGCACCTCAGCGCTCACGCGACGCGCACGGAACCTGGCGCCGCCGTGCTCGGCCACATCGACTGGGACCCGTCCGTTCGAAGGTCGGCCGTGATGGACTACGTCTGCGGGGAATCGAGCCTCCAGTTCGCCTACGCCTTCATCCCTAAGCTGGAAAAGCTCGACTACCGCTTCTTCTACACGAGCAACATCTCGCTCAAGCGCGACTTTCTCCTGGACGCAGCCGCCGACGGCGTGGTCTTCGACCCGCACTTCCGCTACGCGGCCTTCGAGGACTCGGAGCTTGCGTTCCGGTTGCAGAAGCGGGGCCTCGAGATCCGGTACGCCAGGCAGGCGCTCGTCTACCACGATCACTACATGGACCTCGCGAGCTTCGCGCGACGGGAGTACCTGACCGGGCAGATGGCAACAGTGTTCTACCGGAAGCACCCCCAGATCGATGACCAGCTCGAGGTGAAGTGGATCGGGGACTGGGTGGACGCCGTGGACAATCTGGGCGCAAAGCCCGATCTACAGGCACGGCTGCGGGTGCTCGACGAGGAGACGGACACCTTCCTGCGGTCGCTTGCGAGGACGCTCGAGGAATTGGTCGACCTGCAGTCGGAGGGCCAGCCGGGCACCCTGCCGCCCAAGCTTGCCGGGGATTCGCTGAGGCGGCTCTTGAACGGGGTCCTGGGGATCATTTTCGACGTCGAGCGGACCAGGGGCAAAGTCGAGGAATGGTATGGCGCCGTCACGCGTCGCGAGACCATCGACACTGCGAAACAGCTGGTCGGCTGTATGCGAAAGCTGGAGTTCTTCTCCGCGCATCCTGCGGAGATCCAAAAGCTTCGGGGCACGGTCACCTGGCTCCATCGTGACGTCGTCGGCGGGCTTCGGGTGCAGATCGAGGATCTCGAGCGTCAGCTCGTCGGCGGAACGAACGGCCGCTCGCGGGCACGTTCGCTCAAACGTGGGATCTGGCGGGCTGCGCGGCGGACGGATTTGATCATCCAGCAGCAGTTGGGTGGACGCGCACCGAGCGGCTGGCTGGATCAGTATCAATCGATCCGCAACAGGCTCAAGAGGTTGCTCGTGCCACGCCACTAGACTATCCGGCACGCTAGCTATTTGGACCCGTACACGACCACGCGGGACCCACGGACGAACTGCTCGTAGTCGTCATGGTCGGACTCCAGCACGTGCAGTGTCTGGAAGCCAAAGGTGCGAAGGAGGAAGAGCAGTGCGTTCAATGACGGGACCAGGGCGAGATCGGTCGATCCGCCCTCGCGGGCCGTGGAGTAGTCGGTCGAGAGGCTGAAGACGCCCTCCACCGCGCGCTGGCC